>NZ_CBDRFA010000061.1:0-51676 GCF_965343085.1 Nocardiopsis synnemataformans
TTCCCTGGGCAGTCGCAGCACGAACCGCGCGCCGCCACGGTCGGTGTTGTCCGCGGTGAGGTCACCGCCGTGCAGACGGGCGTTCTCCAGCGCGATCGCCAGCCCCAGCCCGCTGCCCGGAGTGCGGGTACGGGCGGCGTCGGCCTTGTAGAAGCGGTCGAACACGTGCGGCAACACGTGCTCGGGCACCCCCGCCCCGCCGTCGGTGACGGTGATCCACACCTGTGCGGGGGACGCGCGGACGCGCACGCGCACCGGCGGCGCGCCGTGCCGCAGCGCGTTGCCCACCAGGTTGGCCACGACCACGTCCAGTCTGCGCCGGTCCGCCCGCAGCAGCACACCGTCCGGCGCCGCCAGTTCGACCCGCTCCAGCCAGTCACGGACGCGCAGGGAGTCCCGCACCGCAGCGGCCGCGTCGACCTCCTCCACCCGCAGCGGGGCGGTTCCGGCGTCGAAGCGGGACACCTCCATCAGGTCCTCGACGAGCCGGACCAGCCGCTGGGTCTCGGTGATCGCCATCCGCGCGGACTCCCGGGCGTCCGGCTCCATCCCCTCGGTCGTGTCCGCCAGGACCTCCACCACCGCCGTCAGCGTGCTCAACGGGGTGCGCAGCTCGTGGGAGACGTCCGCGGCGAACCGCCGGGCGTCGGCCTGCATCCGCTCCATCTCCGCCATCGACGCCTGTACCGACGCGGCCATCCCGTTGACGGTCACGGTCAGCTCGGCCAGCTCGTCGGCGCCCTGGGGCGGGGAGCGCGCGTCCAGGTCACCGGCGGCCAGCCGGTCGGCGGTGTCGCGCAGCTCGCGCACCGGGCGCAGCACGCTGCCCGCGGCCAGCAGCGCCGCCAGCACGGCCAGCGGCAGGACCAGCGCGGCGGTGGTGATCGCGGACCTGGTGAGGCCGTCGATCTCCCGTTCCACGTCGGCGAGGTCGCGCACGGCGTACACCTCGATGCCGGAGGGGGTGCGCGTACCGTCGGGCGCGGTGATCATGACGGGGGTGCCGACCAGGAGCCAGGATCCGCCCTCGGCGCTGATCCGCTGGGTGACGAGCCGGTGCCGGGTACGCACGGCCGAGCGCAGCTCGTCGGTGACCAGGGCGGTGTCGGCGCCGTCCGCCGACCACAGGTCGTCGTAGACCACCAGCGTGTTCGCACCCACCACCGCGCGCAGCCGGTCGAGCGCCCCCTGGTCGGGCGGATAGGTCAGCTCCGGGGCGACCGCGCCGACCTGCCCGGCGATGGTCCCGGAGAGCTGGCGTTGGTAGGAGGTGACCAGCGCGGTGCTCGCCGACCCGGCGCTCGACCAGACCGCCGCCGCGGCCCCGAGCACGGTGACCAGCGCGAAAGCGACCAGCAGCCGGGCACGCAGGCCGCGCAGCCACAGCCGCCCGGTCATACCGGCCCGAACCGGTAGCCGAACCCGCGCACGGTCTGCACGTACTCGGGGGCGGCCGGATCGGCCTCGACCTTCGCCCGCAGCCGCTGCACGCAGTTGTCGACCAGCCGGGAGTCGCCGATGTAGCTCTGCTCCCACACCTCCTCCAGCAGTTGCTGGCGGCTGAACACCCGGCCGGGGGCACGTGACAGGGTCAGCAGCAGACGCAGCTCGGTCGGGGTGAGCCCCACCGGCTCGCCGCGCAGCGACACCATCAGCGACGCGGTGTCGATACGCAGGTCGCGGTGCACGCGCACCCCCTCGTGGGTTCCGGCGCCGCGCCGCAGCACCGCGCGGATCCGCGCGTCGAGCACGGTGGGCCGTGCCGGTTTGACCACGTAGTCGTCCGCGCCCGCCTCCAGGCCGCCGACGACGTCGAAGTCGTCGCCGCGCGCGGTGAGCATGATCACGGGCACCTCTCCGGCCCTGCGGATACGGCGGCACACCGTGAACCCGTCCACGTCCGGCAGCATCAGGTCGAGCACCACCAGGTCGGGGGCCGAGGCGTGGAACGCACGCAGCCCCTCCTCGCCGCCGTCCGCGGTGCGCACGTCGTGGCCGTGCCGGTGCAGCGCGAGTTCGAGCCCGCGCCGGACCAGGGGGTCGTCTTCGATGAGCAGGATCGCCGCCATCGCGCCAGTATGGGCCATGCCGGTCCGCCACGTCGGCGGCCGCGGTCCGTCTGCGACACAACCGCGACACGGCGGCGGCGGGACCGGGAAGCGGCGGCGGCACGATCGGGGCCATGATCACCAGACACCGACCCCTCCTCGCCCTGACCGGCCTGCTGGCCCTGCCGGTCGCCGCCTGCTCCGCCCCCTCAGCCGACACCGACGCCTCCGAGCACCCCGACACGGCCGACACGTCGGCGGCACCCGACACGTCGGCGTCGGAACTGTCCACGGTGCTCCTGCTCGGCGACTCGATCGCCCAGGGCCAGGCACAGCCCCTGGAGGCCGCCTTCGAGGCCGGTGGCGTCGACTTCCGGTCGCTGGCCTCCGCGGGCGGCGGGAACGTGGTCGGACCGACCTCCGAGGAGCGGTGGGAGACACTGCCCGACCAGATCGCCTCAGCCGAACCCGACGCGGTCATCTACCAGATCACCACCTACGACTGGGGCGGCGAACAGGAGCAGAGGGACGCCTACGAGCGACTGCTGACCACGGTGACCGAGGCCGACGCCAGGCTGGTCTTCGTCACCATGCCCCCGATCAAGCCCGACGACTTCTACGAGCCGCACATGGAGGAGCTGGACCGGGCGCCCGACGTCGCGCGGGCGGTCGTCGAGGACGCCCCGGAGCACGCCGTCGTGCTCGACGCCGGTGAGGTGTGGGGGGAGACCTACCAGCGCGAGCGCGAGGGTGTGGCGGACCGCAGCTCCGACGGCATCCACACCTGCCCGCAGGGGGCCGCCCGCTTCACGAGCTGGCTGCTCACCGAGCTCACGACGCTCTACCCCGACTTCTCCCCGCCCGCCGCCGACGAGTGGGCCAACACCGGCTGGTCCGCGAGCGAGCAGTTCACGGGCTGCTGACACCAGGACCGCCGAGGCGGCGCGACGGCGCGGTCCCGGGCCCCGTCCGGGCGCGCCGCCCCGTCGCGGGCCGGGCGTGGGGAGGACCGGGGCGCGGCGAGGACCGGAACGCGGGAAGGGAAGGGCCGGTCAGGACGCCGACCGCTCCCCCGGGCCGGGCGGGGCTGCCCAGACGTCGACCTCTCCCGAAGCGCCGCGAGAGTCCCGGGAGAGGACAAACGTCATTCCCACCGAAAACGCCCGACGCCTCGGGCGTTCGGTTTTCGCGAAGACCACACCACTCCGCTCCACCGGCGTTCCTGCTGGTCAGCGGACTTTGGTTACTCCAAGAAACCACCAGGGTCGCTGCTGTAACTCTCCTCACACTGTACGGACTCGAACACTTAGGCTAGCCTCCCCTTAGTTAGGACGCCCTACATAAGAGTGTTCGCGAAGTTCCTCACCCCATGCCCACATCCGGCTCGCGGATGCTGTCGGCATGCCCGTTTCCAGGAGGATGATCCATGAGCTCCCTCGCGCGGTCCGCACCGGGCCCGCTGCACGGGAACGCCGGTGCCCTCGGCACCAGGCCCGAGCCGACACCCCCTGCCGACCAGGACCCCGACGACCCCCGGACACAGCTGTTCGACGCCGGCAGCGCCGAACGCTACCGCGACCTGACCGGCGAGGCCGCAGGCCGGGTCGCCCGGCGGATCGCGGGGGTCGACCGGCCGCTCACCGGAGCCACGGCCGAGGACCTGCGCCCCCGGATCGACAAGGTCGACCTCGACCAGCCGCTCCACGACCCCACCGCGGCACTGGACGAACTCGAACGCGTCTACCTCGACGACGCCGTCTACTTCCACCACCCCCGCTACATGGGACACCTCAACTGCCCCGTGGTCCTGCCCGCCCTGCTCGGCGAGACCGTCCTGTCCGCCGTCAACTCCTCCCTCGACACCTGGGACCAGAGCGCCGGGGGCACCCTGATCGAACAGCGGCTCGTCGACTGGACGTGCGAGCGCATCGGCTTCGGCGAGACCGCGGACGGCGTCTTCACCAGCGGCGGCAGCCAGTCCAACCTCCAGGCCCTGCTCATGGCACGCGACGAGGCCCACCAACGCGCCAAGGCGGACGGCGGCCAGGACACGCGCCTGGCCGAACTCCTGCCCAGGATGCGCGTCCTGACCTCCGAGGCCGGACACTTCAGCGTCGCCAAGTCGGCCGCCCTCCTCGGACTGGGCTACGAATCCGTCATCACCGTGGCCTGCGACGACAGACGGCGCATGCGCCCCGACGCCCTCGCCGCCCAGCTGCGCGGATGCCGCGCCGAAGGGCTCCTGCCCATCGCCGTCGTCGCCACCGCCGGAACCACCGACTTCGGCAGCATCGACCCCCTGCCCCGCATCGCCGACCTGTGCGAACAGCGCGGCGTGTGGATGCACGTCGACGCCGCCTACGGCTGCGGCCTGCTGGTCTCGCGCCACCGCCACCTGCTGGAGGGCGTCGAACGCGCCGACTCGGTCACCGTGGACTTCCACAAGTCCTTCTTCCAGCCGGTCAGCTCCAGCGCGATCGTGGTCCGCGACCGCGCCGTCCTGCGCCACGTCACCTACCACGCCGACTACCTCAACTCGCGCTCGGACGGCAGCACCCCGCTGCTCTCCCCCAACCAGGTCGACAAGAGCCTCCAGACCACGCGCCGCTTCGACGCCCTCAAACTGTGGCTCACCCTGCGCGTCATGGGAGCCGACGGCGTGGGCGCCCTCTTCGACAGCGTGCTGGACCTGGCCGACACCGCCTGGACCCTGCTCGACGCCGACCCGCGCTTCACCGTGGTCACCCGGCCCAGTCTGAGCACCCTGGTCTTCCGCTGCGCCGCGCCCGGCACCGACCCCGACACCGCCGACGCCGCCAACCGGTACGCACGCGAGGCACTGCTCGCCTCGGGCCGCGCCTTCGTCGCACGCACCACGGTCGACGGCAGGCCCCACCTCAAACTCACCCTGCTCAACCCCAGGGCCACCCGGGAGGACGTCGCCGAGGTACTGGACCTGATCGCCGAACACGTCGACCGCTTCACCGCCGGACGCGGGTTCCACGACCACCCGGCCCCGCCCGACCAGCCCACCCCGGCCGTGGCCCACGCGGGCCACGCGGAGCCCGCGGCCCACGCAGCCCTGCCGACCACCGCCACCGGGAGGTCCCGTTGACCGCCAGCCCCCGCCCCGCCCCGGCCGCCGACCCCGACCGGATCCACGACTTCGCCGCCGTCGGCATCGGCCCCTTCAACCTCGGCCTGGCCTGCCTGACCGCGCCCATCCCCGGCCTGGACGGCCTCTTCCTCGACGAGAAACCCGAGTTCTCCTGGCACACCGGCATGCTCCTGGAGGAGGCCGAACTCCAGACCCCGTTCATGTCCGACCTGGTCACCCTCGCCGACCCCACCTCGCCCTTCTCCTTCCTCAACTACCTCAAGGAGTCCGGCAGGCTCTACCCCTTCTACATCCGCGAGCGCTTCTACCCCCTGCGCGCCGAGTACGACGACTACTGCCGCTGGGCGGCCCGGCGCCTCGGCGACGCCGTCCGCTTCGGCCAGCGCGTGGAGTCCGTGGAGTACGACCCCGACCAGTCCCTCTACCTGCTGCGCAGCACCGAGACCGCGACCGGCACCCGGCACACCCACCGCGCACGGCGCCTGGTGCTCGGCACCGGCACACCCCCCTACCTGCCCGAACCGTGCCGCGACCTGCCCGGCGACGCCGTGCACAGCTCCGGCTACCTGCCCGCCAGGCAGCGCCTCCGCGGCAAACAGAGCGTGACGGTCGTCGGCAGCGGACAGAGCGCCGCGGAGATCTTCCACGACCTGCTCCAGAACCTGGACGGCCACGGGTACCAGCTGAACTGGGTCACCCGCTCCCCGCGCTTCTTCCCGCTGGAGTACACCAAGCTCACCCTGGAGATGACCTCCCCCGAGTACGCCGACCACTTCCACGCGCTGCCCGGCCCCACCCGCGACCGGCTCGTGGCCTCACAGAAGAACCTGTACAAGGGCATCGACTCCGACCTCATCAACGCCATCTACGACCTGCTCTACGTCAAGAGCCGCCTCGGCCCGCCGCCCGTACGCCTGATGACCGGCACCGAGGTCACCGGCGCACGCCACGACGCGGCGCGCGGCGCGTACACCCTGGACCTGCGCAACACCGACCAGGGGCGCGACTTCACCCTCGACACCGAGGGCCTGGTGCTCGCCACCGGCTACCAGTACCGGATGCCGGACTTCCTGGAACCCATCGCCGACCGGCTGGCCTGGGACGACTCCGGGCGCTTCGCGGTGCGCCGCGACTACCGCGTCGACCGCGAGGCGCCCACCTCCGGGGAGGACGCGCCCGGCGCGGGAGGCTCCCCCGACGACGGCCGCGGACCGGAGTCCGCCCACGGCGCCGTCTTCGTGCAGAACGCCGAACTGCACACGCACGGCTTCGTCGCCCCCGACCTGGGCATGGGCGCCTACCGCAACTCCTGCATCCTGCGCGCGATGCTGGGCCGCGAGCCCTACGCCGTCGAACGCTCGATCGCCTTCCAGGAGTTCGGCGCACCCCAGCAGGGCACACCGGGCACCGGCGCGCGGGACGGGGGCGGCGCGGCGGAGGAGGCGGTCCCGGCCTCCGGCCCGGCGCGGAAGGCGGCGCGGAGATGAGAGGCCAGGCACCGGAGCAGGCCCCCGCAGCGGACCAGGCCCCCGCACCCGTCTTCACCCGCACCGACCCCGAACTCGGCGAGTTCCGCGTCCGGCCCGTGGACCCCGGCACCGACGTCCCCCTCCTACACCGCTGGCTCACCCACCCCAAGTCCCGTTTCTGGCTCATGTCCGAGGCCACCGAGGACGACGTCGCCCACGACTACCGCGCCATGGCCGCCTCCGAACACGAACACGCCTACGTCGGGGAGTGGCGCGGGTCCCCCCGCTTCCTGGTGGAGCGCTACGACCCCGGGCACAGCGAACTCGCCGCCCACTACCCCGTGCTCCCCGGCGACACCGGCATGCACTTCCTGGTGGCGCCCACGGACACGCCCGTACACGGCTTCTCCCGCGCCGTGATCACCACCGTCATGGAGCTGGTGTTCTCCGACCCCGCCACCGAACGCGTCGTCGTCGAACCGGACGTGCGCAACACCGCCGTCCACACGCTCAACGCCGCCATGGGGTTCCGGGTCCTCACCACCGTGACGCTCAGGGACAAGGACGCCCGCCTGAGCACCTGCACCCGCGCCCAGTTCCGCGCCACCGTCGCCGCGGCCCCGACCACAGGAGGCATCGCCAGATGACCGCGCCCGCCACCGGACCCGACACCCGCCAGCCCCACCTCCAGGACCCCCGCGACGCGGCCGCCCACCTGTCCCCCGGGACATGGGACCGCGCCAACCGGCTGCTCGTGCGCAAGGCCCTGGCCGAGTTCGCCCACGAGCGGCTGATCGGCCCCGAGCCCGGCCCCGACGGCCTGTTCTCGGTTACCAGCGACGACGGAACCGTCGAGTACCGGTTCGCGGCCCGCGTCATGGCCCTGGACCACTGGCGGATCGAGGCCGACAGCATCGTCCGCCGCGACCTGCGGCGCGACGGCGCGCGCCTGCCCCTGGACGCGCTCGACCTGGTCCTGGACCTGCGCAAGACGCTCGCGCTCGACGAGGACGTCCTACCCGTCTACCTGGAGGAGATCACCAGCACCCTGGCCAGCAGCGCCTACCGCATGTCGGGCGCGCAGCCGAGCGCCGCCGAGCTGGCGCGCGCCGGGTTCCAGGAGATCGAGGCGGGGATGACCGAGGGCCACCCGTGCTTCGTCGCCAACAACGGGCGCCTGGGCTTCGACGCCGCGGAGTACCGGGCCTACGCCCCCGAGGCCGCCGCCCCGGTGCGGCTGGTGTGGGTCGCCGCGCGGCGCGAGCGCACGACGTTCAGCTGCTCGGCCGACCTGGACCGCGAGGAACTGCTGCGGGGCGAACTCGGCGCCGAGACCCTGGCCGTCTTCGACGCGCAGCTGACCGGCATGGGCCTGGACCCCGGCGACTACCACCTGATCCCGGTCCATCCGTGGCAGTGGTGGAACCGGCTGGCGGTCACCTTCGCCGCCGACCTCGCCCGCCGCGACCTGGTGTGCCTGGGGCACGGTCCCGACGAGTACCGCGCGCAGCAGTCCATCCGGACCTTCTTCAACACCTCGGCGCCCGAGCGCCACTACGTCAAGACGGCGCTGTCGGTGCTGAACATGGGCTTCCTGCGCGGGCTCTCCGCCAAGTACATGGAGGCCACCCCCGCCATCAACGACTGGGTCGCCGCGCTCGTGGCCGACGACCCCGTCCTGCGCGGAACGCGCGTGGAGATCCTGCGCGAGCGGGCCGCGGTGGGCTACCGCACCACCCACTACGCGCAGGCCTCCACGGAGGGGTCGCCCTACCTGAAGATGACCGCCGCGCTGTGGCGCGAGAGCCCGGTGGGGCGGCTGCGGTCGGGCGAGCGGCTGGCCACGATGGCCTCGCTGCTGCACACCGACGCCCGGGGGAGGTCCCTCGCGGGAGAGCTCATCGCCGAGTCGGGCCTGGAGCCCGCGGACTGGCTGCGCCGCTACCTCGACGCCTACCTCGTCCCCCTGCTGCACTCCTTCTACTCCCACGACCTGGTGTTCATGCCGCACGGGGAGAACGTCATCCTCGTCCTGCGCGACGGGGTGCCCCAGCGGGTCCTGCTCAAGGACATCGCCGAGGAGATCGCGGTGATGAGCCCGGACGCCGAGCTGCCCGCCGAGGTCGAGCGCGTCCGCGCCGAGGTGCCCGAGGACATGCGGGTGCTGTCGCTGTTCACCGACGTCTTCGACTGCTTCCTGCGCTTCCTCAACGGCGTCCTCGCCGGTGAGGGCGTCCTGTCCGAGGCCGACTTCTGGCGCACCGTGGCCGCCTGCGTGGCCGACTACCAGGCGTCCGTCCCCCATCTGGCCGACCGTTTCGCGCGCGACGACCTGTTCGCGGAACGCTTCGCGCTCTCGTGCCTGAACCGGCTGCAACTGCGGAACAACCGTCAGATGGTCGACCTCCAGGATCCGTCCGGGGCCCTGCAACTGGTCGGCACGCTGGAGAACCCCATCGCCGGGTTCCGTCCCGCGCCCCGGTAGGCAGCGCGGTTCGGTGGACGCCGCATTCCGATGGGTGCTGGGATCCGGTGGGCCTCGCGGTCCGGTGTGTCCCGCGCACGTCACGTCCGTCCCGGGGGAAGGGGTCGCGAGCCCCCTCCCCCGGCGGTCCGCGCCGCCGGACCACCCGGGTGTCGTGGTGGCGCGGTACGTTCTTCGGGCCCGCAGACCGTACCGCCCAGGAGGCGACGTGGCCCACTACTCACCCGTGCCGGAGCTGAACCTGCTCAAGGAGCTGGAGGAGCGGGCCGCCGGTGACTTCGTCGCGGACGGCTTCGAGATGCTCGACTACGACGACCCCGAGCTGCTGTCCGGCTGGCCGGAGGATCCGGCGTTCCGGTCCCGCCTCGTCCCCTTCGCCCTGGCCAACGGCTCCGGCTCCGTCTACGCCCTGTGGCGCTGCGACGACCGCGAGGACCCCGCCGCCCTGCCCGTCGTCGTCCTCGGTGACGAGGGCGCTCTGGCGGTGGCGGCCGAGGACCCCTGCGGACTGGTCCTGCTCCTGGGGGCGGACTCCGAGATCGGCGCCGACCACGGCTACCCGCCCTACCTGCGCGGCGATCCCCAGGACGAGGACGGGCCCCGTCGCGCCCGGTACCGCGCCTGGCTCCGGGAGCACTTCGGACGCGGCCTGCCCACGGATTCCGAGGTCGCCGCCGTGCTGGACGGCGCGCAGGACCGCTACGGCGAGCGGTTCGCACGATGGACAAAACGCTATCTGGTCCCGTGATGTCCACATCACGTCACTCGTCTAGTCCGAAACGCCGCTCCTTTACGGCGTAGATTCACTTTTGTCCGTTTATGCCGGCGGGCCCGGGTTCCCGTCTGGAGCGTCCGGGTGGGGAACCGGTTCGTCCCGGTCCGGCCCCGGGTCCGGGCTCCGGTCCTGCTCAAGCGCGATGGCGCGGGCCAGGTGTTCGGCGACCTGTCGGCGCAGCGGGGGCGGGAGCGTGCCGCTGGACAGCGACTCGTACATCCACAGGCCGTCCGCGGCCAGACGCAGGACGAACAGCTCCATCTCCTCCGGCGTCATCGGCGCGGCGGACGGTTCGGACGTCCAGCGCCTCATGACCTCCTCCCAGGGGGCGCGCGTGGCCGGTTCGTTCGCGGTCTCCAGCAGGAGCAGCAGCTCGGCGCGCGTGGAGCTGTGCGCGGCCACCCGGGCGTAGGCCGCCAGGCGCTCGCGGGGCGTGGCCCGCTCCGCGCTCCTCCCGGCGGCCTCCGCCAGGTGGTCGTCCCACCCCTGGGCCAGGTGTTCGTGCAGGGCCTGGAGCAGGGCCTCGCGCGAGGGGAAGTGGTAGAGCAGCCCTCCCTTGGTCAGACCCGTCTCGGCCGCCACCGACTCGTAGGTCAGGGCCGTGACGCCGTCGCGCTGGACGACGCGGAAGGCCGCGTCCAGGATCTGTGTCCGGTTGCTCTTGCGCATGCTCTCCCCCCGGTGTCAGTGGTCCGCGTACGCCGACGAGGGCGTGCCGGGACCGTGGTGGCGCAGCAGCCGCCAGGTGAGGGCGGCACCGCACGCCAGGACCGCCGCGACCACGACCATGACCACCAGGTAGCCGGTGTCGAAGGCGGCGTGGGCCGCCCCGACCACCGCGCCGTCGTTCCCGGCCGAGGCCAGGGCGTCGGCCAGGCTCCTCCCGGCGGCGGCCGGGGCGCCCTGCGGCAGCTGGACGGCGGCCGCGTAGACGAACGTGACCAGGCTGCCCATCAGCGCCACCGCGGTCAGGTTGCCGAACTCGTAGGAGACCTCCTCCACCGAGGAGGCCATCCCGGCGCGGCTGGCGGGCGCGTTGCCGATGATCGCGGTGGAGGCCACCGACATCGCCGCCCCCAGTCCGGCACCGGTCAGCAGCAGCCCCGCGACGAGCCAGCCGATGCCCGCCTGGAAGCCCAGGACCGAGACGACCACACCCGCCACACCCGTGGCGAGTCCTCCGGCGATCAGGGGCAGCAGGCCGGTCCGGTGCAGGAACGCGCCGCCCAGCAGCGCGGTCGGCAGCGAACCCGCCGCCACGGCGGCCACCAGCAGCCCGGCCTCCAGCGGCGTGAAGCCCACGACCAGCTGGAAGCGCTGGGTGGTGACGAGCTGGATGCCGCCGATGGCGAACATCGAGAACGCCGCGGCCAGCACGCCGGAGGTGAAGGCGGGGTTGCGGAAGACCGCGAAGTCCAGCAGCGGGTCCTCCAGGCGGCGCTGGCGGCGCGTGAACAGGACGAAGGCCACCGCGGCGACGACCACGGCGACGGCGAAGAGCGGCCAGCGCGGCGGCGTGTGCGCCAGCTCCTTGATCGCCAGCACCGAGGCGACCAGCCCGGCCATGGCCTGGAGGGAGGAGAGCAGGTCCCAGCGCTTGTCGGGGTCGGGGACGTTGGGCGGCGCGATCAGCGCGGTCGCGACCAGCGCCGCGAGGACCACGGGCACGTTGAGGAGGAAGACCGACCCCCACCAGAAGAACTCCAGCAGGGCCCCGCCCACGATCGGTCCCAGCGCGCCGCCGACCACCGAGACGCTGCCCCAGACCGCGATGGCGATGTTGCGTTCGCGCTCGATGGGGAAGGCGATCCGGATCAGCGCCAGGGTGGCGGGCATCATCGCCGCCGCGCCCACCGCGAGCAGCGCACGCGAGGCGATGAGGATCCAGGCCGTGGGGGAGAACGCGGCGACCAGCGAGGCCAGACCGAAGACCACCAGTCCGACCACGAACATGCGCACGTGGCCGATCCGGTCGCCCAGCGTGCCGCTGCCCAGCAGCAGACCGGCCATGACCACCGGGTAGGCGTTGATGATCCACAGGCTCTGCGCGCCCGTCGCCCCCAGCTGCGCGGTCAGGGTCGGCAGGGCGGTGTACAGGATCGTGTTGTCCACGGTGACGAGCAGCAGTCCGGCCGCCACGGTCACCAGCAGCATCCACCGGCGTGTCGCCGTCATGGTCGCCGCGTGCGTCTGTTGTGAGCCCATGGGAAAAATGTACCTTACATCCGGTACAGTTTCGCGTCCGCTCCCCTGACGCGGGCGGGCCTCCTTCCCTTGCCACACAGTCGTTTGCGCGCACGCGCCGCGCGTCGTCCGGAGGTCGTCCGGTGGCCGGGACCCGTGAAACGACGCCGCGCGACCGCTCTGGAGAAGCCTCTGCACGAACGCTCCGGCAGGACCGCCGCGACCCGGTCCGCGACGCGCCGACGGTGGAGGGGGGTGGAGCATGGCGGGAGCGGTGGGGGCGGGCTCCTGGGGCTGCTGACGGGCCGTGGGGAGCCGCCCAGGTCGGCGGCTCCCCGTGCCCCGTTCGTCGGCCGCCGCTACTTGCCGAAGAGGGCCTTCTGCACGTCGTCGGGGCCGTCGAACCGGCTCGTACCGGCGTTGGAGAGCTTCTGGACCAGGTCGTCGCCCGCACCGTTGCCCTTCGCCAGCGACACCAGGTCGTCGCGGCTGGCGGGGTAGTCGGCTCCCTTGAGCGCCTTCTGTAGTTCGATGGGGTTGAGGTCGGCCATGGGTTTCTCCCGGTTTCGCGTGCTGGTGCAACGGACTCCCGTCGGCTACCCGGACGGCGCGCGCGAAATACCACCGGAGGGCAAAGAGGAGGCGTCCCGGGGCGGGGTCCGCGCCCGGGGGCCGCCCTCAGTGGCGGGGCCTGACGACAGGGAGGGACCGCCGGGCGGCGAGGAGGACCGGGCGGCTCCGGTACGGGTTCGCCGATGCGGGTTTTGCCGGAACGGCAAAGAAGTTTGTCAACGCTGCGCCGGGGTCGCATCGTGGCGGTATGAACGAGAACGAGTTGGTACGGGCATCCGGTGAGCCGTGGGACGTCGTGGTGGTCGGGGGCGGCGTGGCGGGCCTGTCGGCCGCGCTGACGCTGGCCCGGGTCCGCCGTTCGGTCCTGGTCGTCGACGCCGGGGAGCCGCGCAACGCCCCGGCCGCCGGTGCGCACGGCCTGCTGTCCCGGGACGGGATCCCGCCGCTGGAACTGCTCGGGCTGGGGCGCGAGGAGGTCGCCTCCTACGGCGGGCGGACCGTGTCCGGTCGCGTCGCGGGCGTGCGCCGGGAGGACGGGAACCTGGTGGTGGGCACCGAGGACGGGGGTCGCGCGGTGGCCCGGCGGCTGCTGTTGACCACGGGGCTGGTGGACGAACTGCCCGACGTCCCCGGCCTCGCGGAGCTGTGGGGGCGGGACGTGGTGCACTGCGTGTACTGCCACGGCTGGGAGGTGCGCGACACGGCCGTCGGCGTGCTGGGGACCGGCCCGGGGGCGTTCCACCAGGCGCTGATGTTCCGGCAGCTGTCGTCACGGGTGACGCTGTTCCTGCACACCGGCGCCGACCTGACCGACGAGCAGTGGGAGCGGCTGGCCGCGCTGGGCGTCGGGGTGGTCGACGGTAAGGTCGGCGGCTTGGAGGTCGACGGCCGGGACAGGCTGGCGGGCGTGCGCCTGGCCTCCGGGAAGGAGTTCGCGGTGGACACGCTGGCGGTGGCACCGCGCTTCGCGGCCCGCGCGGACTTCCTCGCCGACCTGGGGCTGGAGTTGACGGAGCACCCGACGGGGATGGGTGTGCAGTTGGCTGTCGAGGCGGGCGGGTTCACCGGCGTCGAGGGGGTGTGGGCGGCGGGCAACGTCGCCGACGTGATGGCGAACGTCCCGACCGCGGCCGCGTCGGGGACGCAGGCGGGGGCCGCGCTCAACGCGGACCTGATCGCCGCCGACGCGGGGGCCGCGGCGGCCGCGCGCGCAGCCCTCGGCGCCCCGGACGCGCGACGGCGCGTCGCGGGCTGAGCCCTTCCCGCGTGGCCTGGGACCGGTACCGCCTTCCCTCCGACCCCTCCGGCCCGGCCTCAGGACACCGCGCCGGAGGGGTTCCTCCCAGCCGTGGCTTCGGAGGGGACGTCATCGTCGGGCACGCTGACGGCGTCGCCCTCGGCGATGCGCGCGGCGCGTAGGACCGCCTCCAGGAGCCCGGGCATGCGTGCGCGGAGGTCCTCCTCGCGCAGACAGCTCATGCGCGAGGTGCCCTCGTAGTACTGGCGGATGACGCCCGCCTCGCGCAGCACGCGGAAGTGGTGGGTGGAGGTGGACTTGCTCACCGGCAGCTCGAAGGCGATGCAGGCCATGTCGTCGTGGCCCCGGGCCAGTTCGCGCACGATGCGCAGGCGCACGGGGTCGGCCAGGGCGTGCATGACCGTCTCCACCCGGATCTCCTCCGCGGGCGGGTGTTCCAGTTGCCGACCGCTTCCGGTCCTTCGTTCCCTGTCGGGCATGCCGTGACCTCCGCTGCCGTGCGCCGTGCGACTTCCACCACAAAGTACGAGAGCGTTCGTAGTTTGACAATCTTCGTAGTACGTTTCTTACCGTAGTACGTCATTCATCGTAGTAGAACCCGGCCACCGTGCGCCGGACCCGCTCCCCGATGGACGCCGACCACATGCCGCCGACGGAAGGACATCCCTTGAGCACGCTGTTCACCCCCTTGAAGCTGAGGTCGCTGGAGATCCCCAACCGCGTGTGGATGTCCCCGATGTGCATGTACTCGGCCGCCTCCGAGGGACCCGACACCGGCGCCCCGACCGACTTCCACCTCGCGCACCTGGCCGACCGGGCCGCGGGCGGGGCCGGTCTGGTCATGGTCGAGGCCACTGGTGTGCGGCCCGACGGGCGGATCAGCCCCTGGGACCTGGGTCTGTGGAACAGCCGCCAACAGGAGGCCTTCACACGCGTGACCGCGGCGATCAGCGCCCACGGCGCGGTACCGGCCATCCAGCTCGCGCACGCCGGGCGCAAGGCCTCGGTGGACAAGCCCTGGCGGGGCGACCGGCCCGTCCCCGAGTCCGAGGGGGGCTGGCCGGCGGTGGGCCCCGGCACCGAGGCCTACCCCGGCTACCCCGCGCCGGTCGAGCTGACCGCCGACGGGATCCGGCAGCTGGTCCGCGACTTCGCGGCCTCGGCCGAGCGGGCGCTGACCGCCGGGTTCCAGGTGGTCGAGGTGCACGGCGCGCACGGTTACCTGCTGCACTCCTTCCTGTCGCCCGCCACCAACCACCGCACCGACGAGTACGGCGGCAGCCCCGAGAACCGGATGCGCTTCGCGCTGGAGGTCGTCGAGGCCGTGCGCGAGGTGTGGCCCGAGCACCTGCCCGTGCTCTTCCGCACCTCGGCCACCGACTGGCTGTCGGAGAACGAGGCCGACGAGCGCGAGGGCTGGACCGGCGAGGACACCGTCCTGCTCGCCAAGGAGCTCCAGGCCCGGGGCGTGGACCTGCTGGACGTGTCCACCGGCGGCCTGGTCGCCGACGCCCGCATCCCCGTGGGCCCGAACTACCAGGTGCCCTTCGCCGAGCAGGTCCGCGGTGCCACCGGCCTGCCCACCGGCGCGGTCGGAGCGATCACCGAACCCGCCCAGGCCGAGGAGATCGTCGCCTCGGGCCGCGCCGACGCGGTGTTCCTGGGACGGCAGCTGCTGCGCGAGCCCTACTGGGCCCACCGCGCGGCCCAGGAGCTGGGCGCGGAGTCGCACTGGCCCGAGCAGTACGGTTACGCCGTCGGCCGCCCGCGCGTCACCGGCGGGGCCTGAGCCGTTCGGCACCCGGTGTCCCCCGGAGTCGGGAGCGTTCTTCCCCTGCGCTCCCGGCTGCGGGGAACACGATCGTGGGCGGCGCCTGTCACGGGCGCCGCCCACGGCGGTCAGGGGCCGGAATCGGCACCGGTCAGCCCGTCAGCACGGGTCTTTGCGACCCGGGGGCGTGCGCGTCACGGTGTTCGTCCGACCCGGTCGAGGTAGACGCGGATGACGGCGGCCAGATCGCCCATGTCGTCGGCGACCGCCCGGACCGGGATCGGGGTCGGGGTCGGGAGTGGGACCGGTTCGGCCAACAGGTCACCGATGGGCACACGCGGGGCCGGGACAACGGGCCGCCTGGGTACGGGCGGCAGCTCCCGGCTGCGGGGCGGCGGCGTGATCGCGACCCGCTCGCGCCGGGGGCGTTCGGGAACGAACACGTAGGCCAGGGCCATGGCCAGCACGGTCGCGGCCAGCGCCCACACGCGCCCGGCCAGGCTCCGGCAGGGCCTGCGGTGCCTGCCGCCGGTAGGGTGTTGCACGGTCTTCCTCCTGGTGTTGTCAGGTGGTGGATCGCGCCCCGGTCCGGTGGTCCTCACACCGGTCGGGGCACCTTGTTTTTTGCCGCGTTCGCACGCGGGTGTCATTGGCCCTGGTAGGGGCCGCGCTTCCCTCTCACGCTCGCGGCCGGAAGGGCCGGAAGGATCGGAGTTCGCGCTCGGTGGCGCGGATGGCCGCGTCGAGCAGTTGCGGTGTGGTCGCTCGCAGCGGCGCGACGCGGTGCGGGCCGAGATGGAAGGCCCAGAAACGGCGTGAGGCCGGTCCCCACAGCACCCACCACGACGGACTGTGCAGTTGTTCCAGGAGGCGGGCGGCCTCGTACTGGGCGGCGTCCTGGTTGCGGTCCCATGCCATCCCGGAGCGCTCAGGCCGTGACCGCGCCGGGTTCGGGAACGGGCGCGTAGGGGTCGACGCGGGCCCACACCGTCAGCGGCTCTCCGGGGTGGCCGTTCCAGCCCCATTCCACGGACAGGCGGTCCACGAGGTGGAGGCCCCGCCCGCCGATGCGAAGGTCGTCGTCCTGCGGTGACAGGCGGGGCAGCTGAACGGGCTGGCCCGGCCGGGGCCCGTCGTCGGTGACCGCCAGGTGGATGACGCGGTTCGGTAGGTGCCGCATCTGGATCCTCACCCGGCCGCCCCGATCGCCGGAGGCGGTGTGCGCCCAGGCGTTGGTCACCAGTTCGCTCGCCACGAGTACCAGGGAGAAGGCTCGGTGCGCCTGAACCCGTGCGCCCCGCTGGCACCAGCTGCGGATCTGTGCCACCTGATTCACCTGGGACCCGAAGAACGCCGTGCGCACCCCGGTTCCCGTCCTTCCCCGGCGCGGCAGCCCGTTCCCGGTGTCGCGCCTGCCGTCCTCCCCCGCCCGCCTCGGTCGCGGTATGCCAAAACCGTGCACACTACTCAACACCTTTCACTTCATCACCGGGAGCACTCAGCACTCCATGGATGAATTGCCCGATTTCTCGGAATTTGAGAGCTATATCGCCGGACGCTCAAACCACCGGCGCGGAACAACCTTGACCCCGCCAGCAAAGCAAGCGCCATAGGTGCCAACTCTTTCTCGCGAACTCTCACCCACAATGGCCCCACATGGCAGTACGCTCAATGAGAATCGAATCCGCTTGATTCCTTTGGAGAATCATGCCCAAGGAGCCCAACCCCGCTTACCATAAATTCGCCTCTGAGCTGCGCAAACACCGCAAGGCCAGGTCCTGGACCCAGGGACGGGTGGCTGAGCAGCTGAGCTGCTCCACATCTCTCGTCTCTTACTGGGAGCTGGCCATCTACGCCCCGCAACTCAAGGAATGCCAGTCTCTGGACCGGATCTTCGAGACCTCCGGGATCTTCGAGAGGTCATGGAGCAGCTTCAACAGTGAGAGCATCTACCCCGCAGGCGCGCAGACGGCTGTGGATTTTGAGCGGGCCGCGACCGAGATCCGTCAATACCACGCCATGCTCATTCCCGGACTGGTGCAGACGCCGGACTACGCCCGTGCCACCTACATGGCGATGCAGCCGTTCGCCGACGAGGACGCCCTCAACCGGCTGGTCGAGTCACGGATGAAACGGCAGGCCATCCTCGGCGGTGCCGACCGGCCGCTATTGTGGATGGTGCTGGACGAAGGTGTCATCCGACGGGTTCTCGGCAGCAAGGCCACCATGAGGGAGCAACTGGGCCGCCTCCTCAAGATGTCTGATCAGCGAGTCCTCAAGCTCCAGATCGTGCCGGGACGGTGCGCGCTTCCCCCCGGCCTCTCCGGTCCCTTCAAGATCCACGCCTTCCCCGACCGCCCGATGGTCGTCACGGCCGAGTACGTGGTCGATGACCTGATCATCGATGATGTGGAGCAGGTGCGTTACTGTGCCAGCCTCTTCGGGGCCATCCAATCGGAAGCGCTGTCGACCAGCGACAGCTGTGAGCTGGTTCGACAGATACAGGGAGAACTTGATGAGCAACCGTGAATGGCATAAGAGCAGCTACAGCAGCGGGGTGAACAACGACTGTGTAGAAGTCGCCGAAGGTCGGACCGGAACCTGGGTGCGTGACACCCAGAACCGCGAACTCGGCCACCTCACCTTCACCACCCCAGAATGGACCAGCCTCCTCAACACGCTGAAGACGCGTCAGCCATAGCCGCACCGGGTACCCCGCAACCACCGGGGTACCCGGAACAACGCGGAAGGACAGCACATGAGGTGGCGCAAGTCCAGTTACAGCAACCCTGACGGCCCCCAGTGCGTCGAGGTGGCGGACCTCCCCGGCGAAACGGCCGTACGCGACACCCAGAACCGCGAACTCGGCCACCTCACCTTCACCACCCCAGAATGGACCAGCCTCCTCAACACGCTGAAGACGCGTCAGCCGTAACCGCACCGGGTACCCCGCAACCACCGGGGTACCCGGAACAACGCGGAAGGACAGCACATGAGGTGGCGCAAGTCCAGTTACAGCAGTCCTGACGGCCCCCAGTGCGTCGAGGTGGCGGACCTCCCCGGCGAAACGGCCGTACGCGACACCCAGAACCGCCGACTCGGCCACCTCACCTTCACCACCCCTGAGTGGACCGGCCTCCTCAACACCCTCAAAACGCGTCAGCCGTAACCGCGCCGGATCACCGCCAGGCCGGTGGTACTCAGACCAGTCGTGCTCAGGCCGACGCGGGCAGGTGGGCGGCCACGTCCTCGGAGCTGACCTGCTCGTACCCCAGGGCCACGTAGAGCTCCTCCAGGGACGGGTACCCCGAACGGCGCGCCACCCCGGTCATCGCCCCCGACGACTCGGCCTCGATGAGCCGGTCCGCCCCCACCAGGGCGATCATCCTCTCCCGGCCAGTGCGCTCCGCCTGCTCGTGGGCGCGCGTGCGGTGCCAGGCGGCGATCGCGACCCGCGCCCTGCCGGTCCTGACCGAATCCAGCCACGCGCGGTCCGGCGCGGGTTCGGCCTTGGTGATCACGTGCACCGTGTCCCCCTCGCGGACCCGGGTCGCGGGGCTGACCAGGCGGCCGTCGATGGCCGCCGCCGAGTAGCGGTCGCCGGTGTCGGCGCCGAGCGCGTAGGCCACGTCGACCGGTGTGGCGCCCTCGGGCAGGGTGAGCACCTCGCCCTGCCCGGTGAGCACGGTGATGCTGTCGGCCAGGTCGGTGCGCACGCCCTCCAGGAGTTCCTCGGCCGTGGCCTGCTCCTGCCACCCGAGCAGCCGGGTCAGCCACTCCGGGTCGGTGGTGCGCTCGGTCGTCAGGCGGCCGTCCCTGCCGGTGGCCTGGCGGATGTCGGCGATGATGCCGTACTCGGAGACCCGCTGGGCGTGGGAGTCGCAGATGATGATCTGCACGCGGCGGCCGGACTCGGTGAGGACGGTGGTGTGCAGCGCCCGGTACAGGTTGTACCGGGGGGTGGCGATGAAGTCGCGGAACTTCGCCGGGTAGGGCTTCCACCTCCCGTGGACAGCCCCCAGGGCCAGGTAGGCGTTGCGCTCGTCCCCCTTGACCACGACCACGTACCGGACGGTGTCCAGCGGGTCGGGGTCGGCGGCCAGGCCGGTGCCGGAGGTGAACACCGAGTACGGGTGGCGGGCGCGCACCTCCACCCGCGCCTTGACGCGGAAGGAGGCCAGGCCGTCGCGCAGGGAGACGCGGAGCGCGTCGATCTCGTGGGCGGAGTTCTCACGGACCCTGCCCACCCGGGTACTGACCCGCTCGAAGTCCTCCCCCTCCAGGTACTCGAAGCACAGGTCCTCCAGGTCGCGCTTGAGCCGGTACACGCCCAGCCGCTCCGCGAGGGGGATGAGGAGTTCCCGGGTGCCCTGGGCGATCTTGACGCGCTTGTGCGGGGGCTGGAACTGGAGGGTGCGCAGGTTGTGCAGCCGGTCGGCGAGCTTGATCAGCAGCACGCGCAGGTCGTCGCGGGCGGCCACCACCATCTTGCGGAAGGTCTCCCCCGCCGCCGCGCTGCCGTACATGGACCGGTCCACCTTGGTGACGCCGTCCACCATGACGCCGACCTCGGTCCCGAACTCCGCCGCGAGATGGGCCAGGCTGAACGGGGTGTCCTCCACCGTGTCGTGCAGGAGCGCGGCGACCAGCGTCGCGGTGTCCAGGCCCATCTCGGCGAGGATGGTGGCCACGGCCACCGGGTGGATGATGAACGGCTCGCCGCTCTTGCGCTTCTGCTCCTTGTGCAGGTGCTCGGCGACGGCGTAGGCCCGGCTCAGCAGCGCCACGTCGGCCTTGGGGTACCAGCGCTGGTGTTCCCTGACCAGGGCACGGACCCGGTCGGCGGGGGTGGATGTGGCCTTGGCCGCGTTGAGTCCCTGCCACCACTGGGTGGACGCCGTCACATCGGGTGCGCCCATCGGGACCCCCTGTCCGCACGCTGTTCCGGAGCGATCAGTGTACTGACCGGCGGCCGCCGTGGGGCCGGAAATCCGAAGTCGGCTACTCGCCGGTGAAGGCGGGCCAGACCCGGGCGAGGGAGGCGCTGACCCCGGCCTCGTGGTCCTTGGTGCCGAGCTGCTTGTTCTGCTCCACGATCTCCCGGTCCAGGGCGGCGGGCAGCGCGGCGAGCAGGTCGGCGCGGAGCGTGGCCTTCATCGAGCGCACGGCCAGCGGGGCGGAGGCGGCGATGCGGTGGGCGTGGTCCACTGCCGCCCGCCGCAGGGTGTCCTCGTCCGCCAGCAGGTCGGCCAGGCCGATGGCGTGGGCCTCGGTGCCGGTCACCCGGCGGGCGCTGTAGAACATGTCGGCGGCCTTCTGGCGACCGACGATCGCGGGCAGGGACACGCTCAGCCCGAAGCCCTGGTGCAGGCCCAGGAGTCCGAAGTTGGCGTGGAAGCGGGTGGAGGGCGCGGCCACCCGGAAGTCCGCCGCGCAGGCCAGGCCCAGGCCCCCGCCCACCGCCGCGCCCTGGACGGCGGCGACCACGGGCACCGGCAGGGAGAACAGGCGCAGCGCCTCGCCGTAGATGGCGCCGAGGGTGCGGACCGGGGTGTCGCCGACCCCGCCCGCCGCGAAGTCCACCCCGGCGCAGAAGTTCTTTCCCTCCGAGCACACCACGAGGGCGCGGCGGTCCCCGGTGGCGACCAGCTCCTCGGCGGTGTCCGCCAGTTCCTTGAGGACGACGTGGTCGAAGTGGTTGTTGGGCGGCCGGTGGATCTCCAGGACGGCGACGTGGCCGTCGAGGCGGACGGACAGTTCCTCGCTCAACGGACGCCTTCCCGTGTGTTCGGTGTGACCGGCAACGAGGTTACCGCCCAGTACACCGCTCGCGGACGGCCGCCCCTCCCCCAGGGCTCCCGGGCTCCCGCGCACCCCGGCCGGACGAACCAGACGAAACAGACGAACCCGGCTCGGGAGTCCGCCCGCGCCGCGCCTTTGGCGTGTGCCGGGGACCGCCGGGCCGACACCCCTCCACCGGTTGCGTCAAAGGCGCCCCTGGGCGCCCGCCGGTCCAGCACACTGGCCTTGCCGGTCTCCCACCAGGGGGGATCGCGCTTGGCACACGTCAAGACACGAAGGGTTCTGCCATGGCCAGCATCCCGGGCGACCTGCTCTACACCACGTCCCACGAATGGGTCCGCCGCGAGTCCGGCGGCACGGTCGCCGTCGGGCTGACCGACTACGCCCAGCGGCAGCTGGGCGACGTGGTCTTCCTGGAGCTGCCCGAGGTCGGAGCGCGGGTCGACGCGGAGGAGGCGGTGGGAACGGTGGAGTCGGTCAAGGCCGTGTCGGAGTTCTACGCGCCGTTCAGGGGTGAGGTCACCGAGGTCAACACCGAACTCGCGGAGGAGCCCGAACAGGTCAACGACGACCCCTACGACTGCTGGCTCTTCCTGGTCAGGCCCGCGGACCCGGAAGCGGTGGACGCGCTGCTCGACGCCGAGGCCTACGGGAAGCTGATCCGCGAGGAGGAGGACGAGGGGTAGGACCCGCCCCCAGAGCGGCCGCGCGGGGCGCGAACGGCCGCTGCCCGGGCACACCGCTTCCCGGTGCGCCCGGGCCCGGGTCAGGCCAGCCCGCGGCGGGCCAGCAGGGGCTCCATCCGGGGCTCGCGACCCAGGAAGTCGCGGACCGCCTCCATGGGGTCCACGCCGCCGCCCACGGACAGCACCCTCTCCCGGAAGCGGTCCCCGCCCTCCCTGGTGAGGCCGCCGTTCTCGGTGAACCACTCCACGCTCTCGGCGTCCAGGACCTCGCTCCACACGTAGGAGTAGTAGCCCGCGCTGTAGCCGTTGGCGAACACGTGCATGAAGTACGCGGACCGGTAGCGCGGGCGGACCAGGGGGTGCAGGGCTCCCGCCGCTTCCAGGGCGCGCGCCTCGAAGGAGGCGGGGTCCTCCACGGCCTCGCCCGGGGCCAGGCGGTGCCACGACCAGTCCAGGAGCGCCGCGGCCAGGTACTCGAAGGTCGCGAAGCCCTGGTTGAACTGGCGGGCGGCCGTCAGGCGCTCCACGAGTTCCGCGGGCACCGGCTCACCGGTCTCGTGGTGGCGGGCGTAGTGGGCCAGGACCTCCGGCCAGGTCGCCCACATCTCGTTGACCTGGGAGGGGAACTCCACGAAGTCGCGCGGCACGCTCGTGCCCTGCACGCGCGGGAACCGCACGGCCGACAGCAGCCCGTGCAGGGCGTGGCCGAACTCGTGGAAGGCCGTCTCGACCTCGTCGAAGGTGAGCAGGGTGGGGCCCGAGGCGGGCTTGGTGATGTTGAGGTTGTTCACCACCACCGGCCGCTCGTCCAGCAGGAAGGACTGGTCGACCAGGTTGTGCATCCACGCGCCGCCGCGCTTGATCGGCCTGGCGTAGGGGTCCAGCAGGAACAGCCCCAGGGGCGAGCCGTCCCGGTCGAACACCTCCCACACCCGCACGTCCTCGTGGTAGCCCCGCAGGTCGGCCCGCTCGGCGAAGGTGATCCCGTACAGCAGCGTCGCGGCGTGGAAGACGCCGTCCTCGACCACCCTGCCCAGCTCGAAGTAGGGGCGCAGGACGCTGTCGTCGAAGTCGTAGCGCTCCCTGCGCACCTGCTCGGCGTAGAAGGGCCAGTCCCAGGGCTCGATGTCGTGCCCGGCGTGCTCGGCCAGGGCACGGGCCTCCTTCTCGACGTTGCGCCGGGCGGGCCCGACCAGTTGGCCGAGCCGTTCCTCGACCGCGTCGACGGTCCTGGCGGTCTGGTCGGCGACGGTGTAGGCCGCGTGGTCGGGGTAGCCGAGCAGCGCGGCCCGCTCGGCGCGCAGGACGGCCGTGCGCGCGGCGATGTCGAGGTTCTCGGGGGCGCGCTCGGCGCTCAGGGTGTAGAGACGCTCGCGGGTGGCGCGGTCGGTGAGTTGGGCCAGCGCGGGCTGCACGGTGGTGTTGAGCAGGGGCAGGACGTACTTCCCGTCCCGCTCGATCGCGCTGATGTGCGCCTCGTCCAGGCCGTCGAGGTCGGAGACGTCGCCGGTGACGAGGGAGGCCTCGCGGGTGGCCCGGACCACGTTGCGGGAGAACTCGGTGCTCAGCCCGGCGAGTTCGGTGTTGAGCTCGCGCAGCCGGGCCTGCTGGTCGTCGTCCAGGTCGGCGCCCGCCTTGACGAAGTCGAGGCGGTACCGCTCCAGCAGCCAGGCCTCCTGCGGGTCGGAGGTGGTGACCTGCCGAACGCGCTCCCACAGGTCCCGGTTCAGCGAGACGGCGTCCCTGTGCTGCGCGGCCCTGGGGGCGACCTCCCGCTCGATCTCCTCGATGCCGTCGGTGGCGTCGGAACCGGCCAGGGTGTGCAGGACGGTCTCCACCCTGGCCAGGAGCGCGCCGGAGCGCTCCAGCGCCGCGATGGTGTTGTCGAAGGTCGGGGGCCGCGGGTCGCGGACGATCGCGTCCACCTCGGCGAGGTGCTCGGCCACGCCCTTGTCGAAGGCGGGCAGGAAGTGCTCCTCGCGGATGGCCGCGAAGTCGGGGAGCCGGTAGGGAAGCTCGCTCGGGGACAGGAACGGGTTGTCGGTCAAGGATCGTGCTCCTCGTTCGTCGGTACCGCCCCGCTCCCCCGCGGTCGTGTGCGGCGGAGCTCCGGGTGACGCGCCGGACTCCCCGGCGTCAGGGTTCTCGGCCGGGCGGGCTCCGGCGCTCGGGGCGCTCGTGCTGTTCTACCGTGCTCCCCGCCCCGTGTCACCCGCGCGCCCGGGGGCGTCGTCCGCGCGTTCTCCCGCCGACCTCTCGACCACCTCCAGCAGTCGGCCCAGCCCCTCCTCGAACTCGGCGTCCCAGTCGACCGGGCGGTCCAGCACCTCGCCGAGCCGGTGGTGCGCGGGCACCTGCCGGGAGTCCGCCAGCTCGCGGCGCCCGCGCGTGCCGAGGTTGCCCTCCCCGAAGCGGCCGTTGACCTCCGAGACCGCGAAGCCCAGGACGAACGTGCTGATCATCCGCTCCAGGGCCGCCACCCGCGCGTCCGGCACACCCGCGTCCAGCAGCGCCGCGTAGAGCGCGTCCACGACCCGCATCGCCTCCGGGAGTTCGGCGGGCCGGTCCAGCAGCAGGGGGAACGTCCGCGGGTACCGGTGCGCCAGCGCGCGGGCCCCGCGGGCGCAGGCCAGCAGCCGGTCGCGCCAGTCGGACGCGAGGGCGGTGGCGGTGGCAGGGGAGGGAGCGCGGTCGTGATCGTGGTCGGTCCGGGATCCGGAGTCGGGCGCGGAGCCGTGGTCGGGGTCGCGCTGGCGGGCCTCGTCCTCACCGCCGTCGGGGTGGTCGCGGGCGCCCTGGCCTGCGTCCGCGTCGGCCGTGGCCTCGGGGGACTCCGGGGGTAGTGGCGCCGGGTGCGGGGCGGGCGAGGTACTCGTCGTAGAGGCGCACGGCCCAGTCGGCCAGGTCCTCGGCGTCGATGGGGGCGACGTTGGTGATGCGCTCCGGCGAGGCGAAGAAGACCGCGTCGAAGAGCCGTTCCCTGCCGACATCGAACTGCTGCCGTCGTCCCAGGTGAACACGGCCCTCGAACGCCCGGAGCGCAACGACGTCCGCCACCGCTTCGTGCTCGACATGTCCGACCTGGACTGAGCGCGGGCCCGGCCGGGCCGGTCGGCTGACACCCCCGTGGCCGTCGGCAGCCGTCCACTCAGGAGCCGGGCGTCTCCGAGCGGTGGGAGTGCCCGTACTGCCGCCCCAACCCGAAGTAGTGGCGGAAGCTGTAGATCATCGGGTTCCAGCGCGCGGGGTCGACGTGGTCGGTGCCGGGCACCACCAGGCGCTCGTCCGCGTGCACCCGCAGCACCTCGGCCTGGACCACGGTGAGCTCACCCGAGGCGTCGGCGTCCACGCGCACCGCGCGGGCCTCCAGCTGCAACGGGCACTCGGCCACGCGGGGCGGCGCGACCCGCTGTGACTCCTGCGGGGTCAGGCCCGCGGCGGCGAACTTGTCGGCCTCGAAGCGGCAGCCCGGCGGCTTGCCCGGGGGCACGGGATCGCGCCCGGTCAGGGGTGCCAGCCGCTCGACGCTCGCCCAGTCCTCGGCGGCGGGGAAGCTGGCCACGAGTTCGGGGCGCGCCGCCAGGTTGCGCGCGGTCTGCCCGGTGGCCCCCAGTCCCAGTACCAGCAGGTACCCCAGGGCCCAGGCCGAGGAGATCGGGGCGAGGTTGGGGGTGCCGTCGTCGTTGACGGTGGAGATCAGCACCACGGGGGTGCCGAAGTAGAGGATGCGCGGTCGGATGGTGCGGTGGGCGAGAGGCGCGGCCGGGACGGCGTGCCCCGGGTCCGTTCGCTGGTCGGTGGTCATGACCGGGACTCTAGGAGGCCGACACTTCGGTCGCGGCCGAACTGTTCCCGGCCCCGGCGCGGAGGTCGCGGCGCCCGCTCCCGCCCTCTTGAAAACAAAAATCCAAAGTGTTTTCATGGTTCCAAGCAATCATCGAACGGAACCCCCATGGACCTGCTCACCGACTTCCTCTCCTGGGCCTGGCCGCGCCACCTCAACCCGCTGAGCTGGTACGTCCGACCGCTGTTCTTCCTGCCCATCGCCTACTTCTGCTGGACGCGCAGGCCCGTGCCGCTGGCGCTGACCATGGTGGCCATGCTCACCAGCTTCTTCTGGTTCCCCGCGCCCGAGGAGATCGACCCGGCCATGGCCGGGGTGCTGGAGATGGAGAGGGAACTGTTCACGGACCCCACCTGGGTCACCTGGGCCACCCTGCCGCTGGTGCCCGCACTGCTCGGCTCGCTGTGCGCGGCGTTCTGGTACCGCTCCCTGGGCTGGGGCCTGGTCGTCGTCAACGGCGGCCTGGTCGTCAAGATCGCCTGGACCGTCGCCAACTCCGGCGCGGACGGGCTGGCCACCGTGCTCCCCCTGGGCCTGGCCATGGCGCTGGTCACCGCGGTCGTGGTCGCCGTGGCACGCTGGCGTTCGCTCCCCCTGTCCCTGACCGGCCACCGGCGCGGCGGGCAGGACGGGCGCGCACCGGCCGCCGCACGCTGACCGGGAACCACCGTTCGCGGGCGCCGCCCGCGAACACCGCCGACCGAGGGAGGAACCACCGTGCCACCCGCGTTCTCCGCGCAGGAGAAGGAACGCATCACCGACCTGCTGCTGGAGTCCGGACGCGCCCTGTTCACCACCCGGGGGCTGCGCAAGACCTCCCTGGAGGAGCTGGTCGCGCCCGCCGGTATCGCCAAGAGCAGCTTCTACGCCTTCTTCGACTCCAAGGAGGCCCTCTACCTGGAGCTGATGCTGCGCCAGATGGCCGAGGTCAGGGAGCGCGTCATCGACGAGGCCCTGACCAGCACCGACGACACCCGCGAGGGACTGCGGCGGTTCCTGCGCGCCAGTCTGGACGAGCTGACCAGCAACCCCCTGTACGGACGGCTCGTGACCCACCCCGAGGAGATGGACGCGGTCGCGCGCAGGGTCGCCCCGTCCCGGGCCGCCTCCTCCCCCGACAACCCCGCCGTCGCGCTGGGCGCGTTCGTGGACGCCCGGCGCGCAACGGGCGAACTGGTGGACGCCCACCCGGCCGCCATCGTCGGCGTCCTCCAGGCCGTCCTGCTCCTGCCCGTGAACGCCGACCGGCTGGCGGCACCGGAGCACTACCACCAGACCCTCGACCTGCTGATCGACATCGTCGCGCGGGGTCTCACCCCCCGGAAGGAATGACCGGCGTGCACGCCCTCCTGCTCACCCACGGCACCCGCGGAGACGTCCAGCCCTTCCTGGCCCTGGCCAGGGCCCTGGGCGCGGCCGGGCACACCGGCGTGGTCGCGGGCCCCGCGTCCGCCGCCCCTCTGGCCGCCGAGTACGGCGTCGCCTACCGCCCGGTGGACGACGGCCCCAACGCCCTCATGGGCGATCCCGAGCTGAACGGCGTGATGGAAACCGGGCTGCGGGGGCTGCGCGGCGCCGTGCACGCCGCCGCCCTGCTGCGCAGGATCACCCCGCTCATGCGCAGGGTCCACGACGACATGGCCCTGCTCGCCGACGAGGACGCGGACGTGGTCGTGCACATCCCCGGCATGCCGGGAGGGCACATCGCCGAACGCCTGGGCGTGCCCTCCGTCCCGGTGGCCCTCCAGCCCTCCTGGGTGCCCACCCGCGCCTTCCCCGCCCCCGGCGTGCCCTGGCCGCGGTGGGCGCCCGCGGCGCTCAACCCGCTGACCTACCGGCTGACCGCCCTGACCCTGCGCGGACAGCGCGCGGTGGCCGAGGAGTTCCGGGACGGGCTGGGCCTGCCCCGAAGGGCCGGGCACCACGACCCGCTGCACCAGCCGGACGGGAGCCCCTCCACCGTGCTCCAGGCGTTCAGCCGCCACCTGCTCCCGCCGCGTACGCACTATCCGCCGCGGGTGCGCACCACCGGCTTCTGGTTCCCGCCGCCGGACACGCGGTGGCGGCCCTCCCCGGAACTGGAGGCGTTCCTGGACGCCGGGAGGCCGCCGGTGTTCGTCGGGTTCAGCAGCCTGCCCACCGCCGACCCCGCGGCCACCGGGCGCGTGGTGGGCGAGGCCGTGCGCCGGGCCGGGGTGCGCGCGGTCGTCGCCTCGGGCCGGGGCGGCATCACCGCCGGAGCCGGTGGGGACGACGTGCTGGTCATCGACGGGGCCCCGCACGAGCGGCTGTTCCCGCGGTGCTCGGCGGTCGTGCACCACGGCGGCGCCGGGACCACCGGCGCCGCGCTCGCCGCGGGCAGACCGCAGGTCGGGTGCCCCTTCTGGGGCGACCAGCCGTTCTGGGCGCAGCGGACCCACGCGGCCGGGGCCGCCGTCACCCCGCTGCGGGGCCAGCGCCTGACCGTGGACGCCCTGGCCTCGGCCCTGGCCCGCGCGGTCGGCGACCCCGCTCTCGCCGAACGGGCGCGTGTCCTGGGCGAACGGGTGCGCGCCGAGGACGGCGCGGGCACGGCCGTGCGGCTGCTGGAGGAGGCCGTCGCCCGGCGCGGGGGCTCCTGAGCCGGGCCCGCGGCGTCCGCGTTCCTCGTCGGCCACGGCTCCGGAGGGTCCGCGCCCGGCTTCGCCGCGGGCCGGGCCGGGGCCGGGCCGACCGCGCGGGTTCCGGCTCGGACGGCGGCGCGGTCAGGCCCGGACTGCGCCGCGGCCCCGGCCGGACGGCGCAGCGGTCAGGCCTTGACCTGGTAGGTGTCGACCGTCCACGCGCGCGCCTGATCGCTCAGGCTCACCCCCAGGCCGGGCCGGCCGGAGAGGTGCATGCGCCCGCCCGAGATCTCCAGGTGCTCGTTGAAGAGGGGGTCGAGCCACTCGAAGTGCTCCACCCAGGGCTCGTGCCGGTAGGCCGCGGCCAGGTGGATGTGGACCTCCATCGCGAAGTGCGGGGCCAGCTGGAGGTGGCGCCGGTCGGCCATCGCCATGACCTGGAGGAACTGCGTGATGCCGCCGATCCGGGGCGCGTCGGGCTGGATGATGTCCGCGCCCCCGTGCCGGATCAGCTCGGCGTGCTCGGCGACGCTGGTGAGCATCTCACCGGTGGCGATGGCGGTGTCGAACGTCGCGGCCAGGCGCCCGTGGCCCTCGAAGTCGTGGGCGTCCAGCGGTTCCTCGATCCAGACCAGCCCGAAGTCCTCGAAGGCCCGGCACATGCGCTGGGCGTCGGCGCGCGACCACTGCTGGTTGGCGTCGACCATCAGCGGCACGCCGTCGCCGAGGTGCTCGCGCACCGCCGCGACCCGGGCCAGGTCCGTGGCGCTGTCGGGGTGGCCGACCTTGAGCTTGATGCCGCCGATGCCGTCGGCCACCGCCGCGGCCGACCTCTCCATGACCTCCTCGACGGGCGCGTGGAGGAAGCCGCCCGAGGTGTTGTAGCAGCGCACCGAGTCGCGGTAGCTGCCCAGGAGCTTGGCCAGCGGCAGGCCCGCCCGCTTGGCCTTGAGGTCCCACAGGGCGATGTCGAGGGGTGCGATCGCCTGGGTGGCCAGCCCGCTGCGGCCCACCGAGGCGCCCGCCCAGACGAGCTTGTCCCAGATCCTGCCCGTGTCGCTGGGGTCCTCCCCCAGCAGGACGGAGGCCACCTCCCGGGCGTGGGCGAACTGCCCGGGGCCGCCCGCCCGCTTGGAGTAGCCGAACCCGACGCCCTCGTGACCGGCCTCGGTGGTGATCTCGGCGAAGAGCATCGCGACCTCGGTCATCGGGCGCTGGCGCCCGGTGAGGACCTTGGCGTCGCTGATGGGCGTGTCCAGGGGAAGGGTGACCGAGGAGATCGTGACGCTGGTGACGCGGTCCTGCGTGGCCGCTCCGGCGGGCGGGGTCATGGACGTCCTTTGCTCGTGGTCGTGCGGGTGCGTGTGTGCTGTCGTGCGGGCGCGTGTGGGGGTTTGCGTGCATGTGCGTGCATGCGGGCGCGTGTGCATGCGGGCGAATGCCTGTGCATGCGGGCGCGTGCGTGTGCGGGCGTGGCCGTGCGCGTTCGCAGGCGTGGTTCCGGGCCTCCCTGCCCCCCGGGTGGCGTCCGGTGTGGGTCTCACCCACACCGGACGCCGCGCCGGGCGGCTCAGGAGGTCTCGATGGCCGCCTCGACCTCGGTCATGAACTGCTCGGCGGCCTCGGCCGGGGTGAGGTCGCCGAAGGCGAGCCCGTCGCTGACGCGGCTGCTGATGTCCACGACCTGGCCCGCACCGATCGGCGCGGGCGGGTTGCCGTCCACGATCGTGCCCTCGATCTCGCCCATGAACTCGGCCATGCGGGCGTCGGACTCGGGCAGGTCGTCGAGGATGGCCTCGCGGACCTCGGTGTTGGCGGGCAGGCCCAGGTCGGCCAGGAGCAGCTCGGACGCCGCCGGGTCGTTGAGCATGTAGTCGACGAAGCGGGCCGCCTCCTCCGGATGCTCGGAGCCCGCGGAGATCGAGTAGAACATGGCCGGTTTGAAGAACAGGCCGGTCCGGTCGAACTCGGTCTCGCCCGGGTAGCGCAGGAGCTGGATCTCGCGCCCGGAGGCCTCGACCACGTTGCCGAGCTGGTTGCTCCAGAAGTGCGCCATGGCGCCCTCTCCTGTGGCCACGACCGACTGGTCGATGCCGCCCGCCTGGATCTCCACGCTCCGGGCCGCGCTGGGCTGGCCGCCGTTCTCCAGCAGGTCCTGGGTGATCTCGAACCAGGCCTCCAGGGTCTCCTGGGAGAAGCCGAGGCCGCCGTCCTCGCTGTAGAGCGCCTCCCCGTGCTGGCGGGCGAAGACCTGGAAACCCGCCTCGTTGTAGCTCATGCTCTGGGCGCCGACGAACTCGCCACCGCTGCCCTCGCTGATCTGTCCGGCGATCTCGACGTAGTCCGCCCAGGTCCAGGTGTCGTCGTCGGGCATCTCCACCCCCGCGGCGGCGAAGGCCTCGGGGTCGGCGTGGACGGAGTAGGCGTTGACGCCGCTGGCCGCGCCGAAGGTCTGCCCGTCCAGTTGGCCGCTCTCGGCGACCAGCGGGTCGATCAGCGACAGGTCCAGGCCCTCGGCCTCGGACAGGTCCATCAGGGCGCCGCGGTCGGCGTACTCGCGCAGGTAACGCTCCTCCTGCATGAGGATGTCGGGGGAGTCGTTGGCCGCGGTGGTGGTGGCCAGGCGGTCCCAGTACGCGGACCAGTCGGTGGTCTCCGCCGTGATCCGGATGTCGGGGTTGTCGGCCTCGAAGTTCTCGATGACCTGGAGCATGGTGGCCTGGCGCTCGTTGGAGCCCCACCAGGAGAAGCGCAGCTCCACGGTGCCGTCGTCGGAGCCCGAGCAGGCGGAGGCGAGCAGGACCGTCGCCGCGGCCGCGGCGGTCGCGGACAGGGCGGCGCCGCGGCGGCCGTGTCGGCGCCCTCGGCCCGGGGGTACGCGCATGGTGGTGTTTCCCTTCGGCTTCCGGCTCGCGCCGGTGGCGGCTGTGGCTTCGGCGGGGGTGTCCGCGCCCGGCCGTCCGGGGGGACGCGGGCACGGACGTGTGCGTGGGAACACAGGGGAGGAACGGCTCGAAATGGTTTGGTAAGCGCTATCCAAGGACTATGATGGTCAGTTTTTAGCACTGTGTTCACATGTGTGTCAACGGTTCACATCCATGGACCACCTGGTGGACCACACCGCCGCTCCGACAGCCCCTCTCACCATGGCTGCCACCGAAGTCGCACGCCCGAGCACGAAGGGCCACCGGGGGCGGCCTGGGCGCCGCCTCGGAGCGGACGCGTGCGGCAGCCCTTGCCCCTCGGCCCGGAAAACGCTTACCCTCCCCCGGTGCGCAGCGAAACCTCGCGGGGGAGGGATCCATCACCTGCGCCGGCGCGCACGCCCGCTCGTGGCGGGCCGCGCCGGTGGCGGAACGACCGCCGTGAACCCTCGGACGAAACCCCGCCGTGGTGAGGGCGGTGCCGCCCCCGCGCAGTCCGGTCCGGCAATCCTGCGCGGCCCGGATCAGGGGCGGCTCCGGCCGGGGACCAGCGCCGCTCCGGCGAGCGGCACCAGGGCGAGCAGGAGCCAGGGAAGCGGCCCGCCCAGGTCCAGCAGCGCCCCCGCGGGCACGCTGCCCAGGAGCACCACCAGCCCCGACAGCGAGGACAGCGCACCCGTGAACAGGCCCAGGTGGCGGTCCTCGACCAGGTCGGGGATCCATGCCCGCACCGTGGGCACGATGAGCACCTGGCCCAGGGTCAGCGCGGTGACGAACACCGCGGAGGGCACAAGCCCGCCCAGCGCGCCGACCGGCATCGACGCGGCGGCCCCGGCGAAGCCCAGGCAGATCAGCACCAGCCCCCACACCAGCGTCGCGCGCCGCGTCAGACGGGCGGCGGCCCAGCGCAGCACGGGCATCTGCGTGACGATGTAGAGCAGCGACGCCCAGGCCAGCAGCCAGCCCAGCGCCGTCTGGGAGCCGGTCGCCCGCTCCACCTCCGCGGGCAGGGCCAGGTAGAGCTGGTTGTAGGCCAGCAGGTAGCCGCTGTAGGCCAGGCTCAGCGCCAGGAACCGGCGGTTGCCCAGCAGCAGGCGCAGCCCCTCCCTCAGGTGCGGCGTCCCCCGTTCGACCGCCGCGGGCGCGTCCGGCGCGGTGCGGGGCATCAGCCGCAGGTGCCCGGCCAGCACGGCGGCGAAGACCGCTGCCCCGGCCAGGCATGCGGCGCGGAAGCCGCCGAGCAGCAGCAGGGCGCCCAGCGGCGGACCGACGAGGGTTCCCGCCTGTCCCGCGACGGAGAACAGGGCGAGCATCCGGGTGCGGGGTTCACCGGTCCGCCGCTCGTGCCGCACCGCCTGGCGCACGATCTCGGTCTCCACCGCCGGGGAGAACAGCGCGGCGGCGAAGCCGATGAGCAGGACCGAGGCGATGACCGATCCGGTGCCCTGTGCGAAGCCGAGCCAGCAGAACCCGGCCACGCGCAGCACGCAGCCCGCCAGCACCACCGGGCGCGCCCCGAACCGGTCGGTGAGCGTGCCGCCCACCACGAACAGGCCCTGCTGGCTGAAGGTGCGCAGGCCCAGCACGAGGCCGACCAGCCATCCGGCCAGGCCCAGGGCGCCGCCGAGGTGGTCGGCGAGGTAGGGCAGGACCGCGAAGAAGCCGACGTTGAACGCGAACTGCGAGCCGACCAGCAGCAGGGGCAGCGCGGGCAGGCCGCACACGTCGCGCAGCGCCGCGGCCCCGCGCGCGGTGGTCCGGGACAGGACGTTCCCGTTCCCGCTCCTGTTCCCGCTTCCGCTCCTGTGTCCGTTTCCGCGCCCGCGGGGAGGCCGTTCCGGGCTCACGAGGCGCTCGGCAGCGGCCGGTCCCGGGAGGTGCCGGGGAAGGCGGGAACGGCCTCCACCAGTTCGCGGGTGTAGGGGTCGGCGGGCTCGGAGCAGACCTGGCGGGCGGGACCGGTCTCCACCAGCCGCCCCTCGCGCATGACCGCCGCGCGGTGCGCGACGTGCCCGACGAGCGCCAGGTCGTGGCAGATGAACAGGTAGCCCAGTCCCAGTTCGTCCTGGAGGCCGGTGAGCAGGTTGAGCACCCCGGCGCGCACCGAGGAGTCCAGGGCGGACACCGGCTCGTCCAGGACCAGCAGCCGCGGCTCACAGGCCAGCGCGCGGGCGATCCCCACGCGCTGGCACTGCCCGCCGGAGAGCTCGTGCGGCAGCCGGTCGCCGTGCGCGGGGTCCAGACCGACCTTCTCCAGCAGCTCCGCCACCCGGGCGGGGCCGGTCGCGCGGTCCCAGCGGCCGTGGATGCGCAGGGGTTCGGCGACGGCGTCGCGCACGCGCAGGCGCGGGCTGAGCGAGCCGTAGGGGTCCTGGAAGACCGGCTGGAGCGCGGGGCGCAGGGCGCGCAGTTCCCTCTCGCCCATGGCGGTCAGCTCCCGGCCCTCGAAGCGCACCGTTCCGGCTTGGGGACGCCGCAGTCCGATCACGGCGGCGGCGGTGCTGGACTTGCCGCACCCCGACTCCCCGACCAGGGCGAGCGTCTCCCCCGCGTGGATGTCGAAGGAGATCCCGTCGACGGCCGTCACCGGGGCGGCCCGCCGGGTGCGGCCCGGATAGCGCACCACCAGGTCGCGCACGCTCAGCAGCGGTGGGGTGGTCATGCCGTCCTTCCTCGTGGTGTGTGCGCGGTGTCCGTGAACAGGGAGGACGCCGGATCGGGCAGGTCCTGCCAGCGGTGGCAGGACACCAGCCTGCCCGACTCCCCCGCCGTCACGGGTGAGGGCTCCTCGGCGTGGCACCGGTCCTCGGCCAGCGGACAGCGGGGCGCGAAGGCGCAGCCGCCGGGCAGCGCCTCCGGCGAGGGGGGCGTTCCGGCGATGGCGGGGAGGCGGCGGTCTTCGGCCCCGGGCCGGGGCAGCGCGGCGACCAGGCCCGCGGTGTAGGGGGCGCGGGGCCGGGTCAGGACCGGCCCCACCGGGCCCGACTCGACGTGGCGCCCGGCGTAGACGACCACCACCCGGTCGGCGTAGCCGCCGACGACGCCCAGGTCGTGGGTGACCAGGACGACCGCGGTACCGGTCCGCTCCCGCAGCCCGCACAGCAGTTCCAGCGTCCGGGCCTGCATCCTGGGGTCGAGCGCGGTCGTGGGCTCGTCGGCGAACACCAGGGCGGGTTCGTTGACCGTGGCCATCGCGATGACCGCCCGCTGGCGCATGCCGCCGGAGAACTCGTGCGGGTAGGCGTGCGCGCGCCGGGCCGCGTCGGGGATGCCGACCCGGTCCAGGGCGGCCACGGCCCGCTCCCACGCCGAGGCACGGCTCATCCGGCGCACGGAGCGCAGGGCGCGCACGAGCTGGGCGCCCACGGTGTGCACGGGGCTGAGCACCGCGAGCGCGTCCTGGGGCACCAGGGACATCCGCCGCCCGCGCAGGGGCCGCAGTGCCGCGGGCGGGGCGCCGACCAGTTCCTGCCCGTCCAGGCGGACGCTTCCGGTGACGGAGGCGCCGGAGGGCGCCATGCCCAGGACGGCGCGTGCGGTGACCGACTTCCCCGCCCCCGACTCCCCCACGAGCGCGAGCACCTCGCCGGGGCGCACGTCGAAGGCGAGCCCGCGCACGGCGCGGACCCCGCCACCTCGCCGTCCGGGCAGGGTGACCCGCAGGTCGCGCACCGACAGCAGGGCCTCACCGCTCACCGCTTCCCCGGTCTCGGGCACCCCGCCGTCCGGGAACGGAAGGCCGCGCCCGCTCGTCGTCGCTTCCTTGTCGCCGATCGTCACGTCAGGGCTCCTTGGGGTGGTGCGACCGAGGCGGAACGCAACGTCCGGCGCCGCGAGGGCGTCCACGCGCCCCGGGGAAGCGTGGACGAGGAGACGGCGAACGCGGCCAGCAGCAGGAGCATGGCGGCCGGGGCCAGGGCCGCCAGGGGCGCGCGCTCCACGTAGGCCAGGGACTCCGACAGGCTCAGGCCCCACTCGGCCGAGGGCGGCTGCGAGCCCAGTCCGAGGAAGCCGAGCGAGGCGATGGCCAGCGCGATGCCCGGCAGGCGCAGCACGGCGTGGCGGGTCACCGGCCCCAGGACCGCGGGCAGGACGTGCCGGACCAGGATCCAGCGGGAGTCGGCGCCCAGGGCCCGCTGCGCGGTCAGGTAGGCGGCCGCGCGCGTCTCCTGGACCAGCGCGGAGGTGTGCGCGGCGAGCGGGGGCCAGGAGACCAGGGCCACGGCCACGGCGGCGCCGAGGGGTCCGGGCCCGGCGATGGCGGCCACCAGGATTCCGGCGATCACCGGGGGCAGGGCGTTGGCCATCTCCGAGGCGCCCGCCGACAGCGCCGGGGCGAACCCGACCAGCAGCGCGACGGCCAGGCTGGCCAGGCACACCAGCGCCGCGGTGCCCACGGTGGCCAGGGCGCCGTGCCCGAGCCGGGCCAGGACGTCGCGGCCGACCGCGTCGGTGCCCAGGGGGTGGTCCCAGGAGGGCGCGGCGAGGCGCTGGGCCACCTCGACGGTCATGGCGTCGCGGGTCAGGCCCCACAGGCACACCGCCAGGATCAGCGCCGCGCACACCGCGGGCACCGCGCGGCGCACGGCTCCAGCGGGGGCCGTGGGCGACGGAGGCAGGGTCAGGGCCGCGTCGTGCAGGCCCGGGCCCAGCAGGAGGCGGCGCGCGGCCTGGGCGGCGATCCCGGCCGCGGTGCCGAGCAGCACCAGGCCGAGCACGGAACCCTGGAGCAGCGGCAGGTCCTGGGACTGGGCGGCGCCCAGGGCGGTGCGGCCGATCCCGGGGACGGCGAAGACGGTCTCGACCGCGACGGCGCCGCCGGTCAGGCCGACGACGACCATGGCGAACTGGGGGATGAGGGCGGGGGTGGCCCGGCGCAGGGCCGCGGCGGCGATGGCGGCCGGGGAGCAGCCCGAGGCCGTCCACAGCCCCACCCAGCGCTCGGTGAGGACGGCGGGCAGCGCGTCGTCGAGCAGCCGTCCCAGCAGTCCGCCCGCGGGCAGGCCCAGCGCCAGGGCCGGGAGCACGAGGTTCACCGGTCCCTGCCAGCCGTAGGGCGGCAGCCAGCCCAGCCACACCGAGAGCGAGACCATGAGCAGGACGGCGACGAGGAACTCGGGCAGGGCCGTGAGCATCGCGGCGGCGGCCCCGCTGCCCGACCCGCCCGGGCGCGGGGTGCCGCGCGCCCCGCGCACCAGAGCGGGGGCGCACAGCGCGGCCGCGACGAGCAGGGCCACGGCGAGCGCGGCGCCCATGACCGTCAGGGACACGCCCATGGCCGAGACGACCGAGGGCAGCACGGGCGCGTCGGAGACCCAGGAGCGGCCGAGGTCGCCCTGGAGGACGCCGCCGAACCAGCGGGCGAGCGTCACCGCGGGGCCGTCGGCCAGGCCGAGGTCCTCGCGGATGGCGTCGAGCACCTCGGGCGTGGGCGCCTGCTCGGCCGATCGGGCGCGCAGCACCGACAGGGCGGGGTCGCGCCCGGACAGCCAGGGCAGGAGTCCGACGACGACCGTGACCATGACCAGGGCGGCGACGCGGGAGACCAGGGGCAGGAGCCACCCGGCCCCGCGGGCGCCGGTGCGGGCGGGGGCGGCGGCGTCCATCAGCTCAGCCGGGTCAGCGGGGTGACGAGCAGGCGCTCGCGCGGGTCCTTGGCCGAGTCCACGACGTTGGCGGCGTCGCCCTGGATGACGCGCTCGTGCAGCATGGGGATGGCGGCGTCGGTGGCCAGCACGGCCGCCTCGGCCTCCAGGATCGCGGCGCGCCGCTCCTCGCCGGCCGGGGTCCGCTCGGCCTCCTCCAGCGCCGCGTCCACCTCCTCGTCGCACAGCTGGGCGATGTTGAAGGAGCCGTCGCAGGAGAAGTCGCTCGTCATGTAGGCGGCGGGGTCGCCGGAGTCCAGGACGGTGGCGCGGGAGAGGACGAACGCGTCGAACTCGCCGTTGAGGGCGTCCTCCTCGATGTTGGCGTACTCGCGCACGACCTGCTCGACCTCGAACCCGGCGTCCTCCAGCTGCTGCTCCAGGACGGTGGCGACCTCGGGCAGCTCGGCGCGGTCGGTGAAGGTGGCCAGGGTGATGACGGCGCCGTCGGGGTCGACGGCCTCGGTGGCCCCCGAGCGTTCGGGGCGGTCGGCGGCCCAGGGCAGCGCGGGGCCCAGGAGGCCCTCGGCCACGTCCGCGCGCTCCTCGTAGACGCCGTCCACCAGCTCCTGGCGGTCGACGGCCTCGCGTGCGGCGGCGCGCAGGCCGGGATCGGTGAAGGGCCCGTCCTGGGTGTTGAGGTAGAGGGTGTTGGTGCGCGGCATCGGCACCTCGGTGATGAGCTCCTGGTCCAGCAGGGCGGCCTGGGACGTGGGCACGGACTCCACGATGTCGGCCTCGCCGGTGCGCAGGGCGGCGGCGCGGGCGGTGCCGTCGGGCACGAAGCTGACGTCGATGCCCGGAGCCAGGGCCGTCTCGCCCCAGTAGCCGTCGTAGCGGTCCAGGCTCGCGGAGGTGGTGCCGTTGACCTCGACCAGTTCGAAGGGGCCCGAACCGGTGCCGACCGGGCTGACCGTGTCTCCCTCGTAGGCGCTCTCGGCCAGGATCGACAACTGCGGCGAGGACAGGCGCTGGGGGACGAGCGGGTCGGCCTCGGCGGTGGTGACGGTGACGGTGTCGCCCTCGGCCTCGATCCCGAGTTCGACGCCGTCGAGGATGCGCGGCTTGGGCGAGGCCTGCGCGGCGTACTCCAGGGAGTGGGCGGCCACGTCGGCGGTCAGCTCCGTGCCGTCGTGGAAGGTGACCCCGTCGCGGATGGTGAAGGTCCAGGTGGTGTCGTCGACCTGGGTCCACTCGGTGGCCAGGCCAGGCTGGGGGTCGCCGACCTCGTCCAGGACGACGAGGGTCTCGGCGGTGCTCCAGCGGGAGAGCTTGAAGGCGTCGTCGGTGAGCGGGGACAGGGCCGACCTGGGCGGCAGCATCATCGCCACCGCGATACGCCCCTCCTCCCCGGCGGAGGCGGTGGTGTCGCCGCCGGAGGGGAAGCAGGCGGTCAGCAGGAGGGCGGAGGCGGCGGCCAGGCAGGCGCCGGGAGGGATCTTGCGCAGGTGCACGGCGGTTCTTCCGGGTCGGGGGCGGGGAGGCCGCCGCGGCGCGCGGACGCCTCGGCGGACCAGAGAAGCATATGACAACCGTTTTCATTATTGATCCCCCCATCCCCCGCCGAACAGGGACGAGGCGGGACCGAGGGGGCGTCGGGCCGCCGCGCGTGGGGGACGCGGAAGCCCTGCGGGGAAGGGGATACCCGGTTTGCCCCGGGGGTCCCGGCCGCCGGGGTCGCGGTCGGGCCGGGTTCCGCCCGGGAGGCCCACGCCACCCATGCTTATGAGCGCCGTCACTCCCCCGCGCGCCGCACCGGCCGGTAGGTGACGTGAGCGGGTAACGCCTGCTGAGGTTGAGAGGTCCAGAGCACCAACAGCGGGCGCGGCTCCGGGAGGGCGGTCAACGCTTGCTGTTCGCGCGTGGTTGCCCGCTCCTGCGTCGGCGCCAACGGCAGCGGATGCCTGAGGGGCCCGCTCAACGCCCAGCTCGCTGATGGTGAAGGTATGCGACGTCGGCACCAACGGCGAGCGGGTCCTGACGCGGCGGGCAACGCCCAGCTCGCTGATGGTGAAGGTATGCGACGTCGGCACCAACGGCGAGCGGGCGCCTGAGGGCCCCGCTCAACGCCCAGCTCGCTGGTGGGGTGTCGGACACCGCAGTGGCGCGCACGGGTGCCAACCCCCTGCCGGGTCCGGGGGTCTGTCCCGTGACGCGTGGCGGTGGAGTGTGGTCCGGGGTGTTACTCCCGGGGCGGCGGGCGCTGGTCGGGAGGGTGTCCTCGTTCGCGGTGGCCCTTGTGGCCTTCTCGCCCGTTGCGGGCCTGGTGGTGTTCTCGTTTTTCGCGTTGGTACTTGGCCCGGTTGTGCGGGCCGCACAACGGTTGCAGGTTCGCTACCTCGGTGCGCCCTCCCCGCGAGAAGGAGGTGACGTGGTCGGCCTGGCACCAGGCCACCGGCACCTCGCACCCGCCCGGATGCGCACACGTGACATGCCCATGGAAAGCTGCCGTGCGCTGTCGGGCTGAGGCCAACCGGCGGCTGGGGGCCACGTCCAGCACCCGCCCCGTGGGCGGTGCGGTGAGCATCCGCACCACCTCCGCATCTGCGGAGAGCTCGTGCACCACCCCGGCCGGGATCACCCGGCCGTGCTCGTCCAATGCTGGGACCTCCTGGCCTTCGGCGTTCAGGTAGGTGTGCACCGGCACCAGGATGCGGATCTGCGCCAGCGGAGCGGGAGCGTTGTCGCACCCGGTGTGGGTGGTCGCATACCGCAGCGCCGCGATGAGCGCGTCATGCTCACGCTGGGACCGGGACCGGGTGTCCTCATCACAGGGCGGGGTGGTGAAGGTGTCGATGGCCGCGCGCACGATCAACGCGTCCCCGACCCCGCCCCAGGCCTGCAACTGGTAGCTGCCCTGGAACGTGTCATGCACGACCAGACCACGCCCGGCGTGGGCGGCCTCGTGATCGCGGTCCAGGCGGTGCGGGTCCAACCGATAAGCGACCTGGCGGGCCACCGACTGGAGTTGGTTGACCGACAACGCGGGCCGCTCCTGCTTGGCGGCCACCAACGCCGACTCAAACCCCTGCCGGTACTCCACCGCGTCCGGAAAGTGGTCCTCATCCCGGGCCTGGACGGCTTTGTCGGTGGCCTTGGCGATCGCGACCGCCTCCCCCAAAGCCACCGTGCCCTCGCCCACAGCCTGAACCGTGGCCGGCAACGTCTCCTCGTGCACGTGCTGGGCCAGACGAGCCAAATCCTTGGCCTGGCCGGTAGGCATCTTGCCGTGGTGTACCAGCCACTTGTCCAAGGTGGTGTAGCCGCTGTAGCGGGACACCTCACCCCGCGCGTACAGACGGGCCATGCGCACCAAGGCGTCAAAGCGGATTCGTTCCGTTTCGGCCCACAGCGCGGCGATCTCCTCGGCGGCTGCTTCGTCCACCCCGGGCGGGATTTCCCCGTTCCACGCTTCCTCGATAATGGTGCGCGCACCGGCCAGCGCGGCCACGGCCGGGGAACAGTCCCGGGGGCTCACACTGGGTGCTTCGCACATCATCTCCATGCTTCTTATTATAAGCCAGCGTCCGCCATTTCGCCAGCCTTTTCGAGTTCGGTAACATTCTTTTTCCGATCCGTTCCGGGGGTTTATTTGGACCCAGTAAACCACAATGGTGGTGTCCGAAAATGCGCGACCAGAATGATGGCTTGCCGTTGGTGCTGCCGTCACCCGTCCCGACCACAGGGGCCAGGGGCGTTGCCCGAGGCTGGAGAGTCCGCCTGCCCTTGGTGCCGCTTTTCGTCGGGCGCTCGACCCCGCCAGAAACCGGCCGTTCTCCGCCGCCCCAACTCCTTCGCGGCAGCGGGTGCGCTTTCGTCGCCACCAACGACCCCAGACGGGAATGGCGTAGGGAGAAGACCTGATGACGGCCCCTCCCTTCCCCTTATTTCCTTCTCCCACCCCCTTTCCCCTTCCTCCCTTTCCTCCCTTTCCTCCCTTTCCTCCTTCCCCCCTTTCCTCCTTCCCCCCTTTCCTCCACTCGCGACTTCTCACGTTTTCGCAGTGGAGGACACTTGCCGACCACCGTCCAGTTCCCGTCGCTCGGGATTCAGCTCCCGGTGCTCGGGATCCAGCACGAGCACCCGGTCGGCACGGGCGGCGACGTCGCGGTCGTGGGTGACCATGAGCACGGACAGCCCGTGCTCCTCGCGCAGGGAGTCCAGCAGCTCCAGGACCGTGCGGGCGCTCACCGCGTCCAGGGCCGAGGTCACCTCGTCGGCCAGCAGGAGGGCGGGGCGCGCGGCCAGGGCGCGGGCGATGGCCACCCTCTGCCGCTGCCCGCCGGAGAGCCGCCCGGGGTGGGCGTCGGCGACGCTGCCGGACAGCCCGACCCGCGCGAGGAGGTCGGGGACGCGGGCGCGGGCCTCGGCGCGCGAGAGCCCCAGGAGCACGCGGGCGGGGCGGGCCAGCGCCGGGCCCACGCGGTGGGCGGGGTTCAGCGCCCCCACGGGGTCCTGCCCGACGAACTGGACCGCGCGCAGGATCTGCCGGTCCCGGTCTCGCAGGCGCGGCGGCAGCGGCGCACCGTTCAGGGCCATGCTCCCCGAGACGGGCGGGTGTAGTCCGGCGACGGCGCGCAGCAGCGTGGACTTACCGCTCCCGGAGGGGCCCAGGACCGCGACGCACTCGCCGCGGCGCACCGACAGGTCCGCCCCGGCGATCAGCTCCCGCCCGCCGGGCGCGGCCACGCGCACGCCCCGGAGCCCGAGCACATCGGCGCCGCCGGAGGGGCCACCCAAGGGATCACGGACGGTGCGCCCCGCGTCCGCGCCCGGCTCGTGCGGAGCGCTCCCCAGCACGAGGCGGTCGTCGGCCACGCGCTCCGCGAAGGCGCGGTCGTGCGTGACGACGATCGTCACCCGGCCTGGCTGCCCGCGCCTCCGTTCCAGCACCTCCACCACCAGCTCCACCGTGGCGGGATCGAGCCCGCTGGTGGGTTCGTCCAGCACCAGCACGCGGGGGTCGCCCACGACCGCCCTGGCCAGCGCCACGCGCTGGGCCTGTCCGCCGGAGAGTTCGTGCGGGCGGCGGAGCCCCACAACATCGGGGTCCAGGCCCAGGTCCGCGAGCACGCCGCGCACGGCCCGCCGCACGGCCCGCCGCGCGTCCCGACCTCCGGAGCCCGGCGTCCCCTCCGCCGACGGGACAGAGCTCGACAGCCCCTCCCCCACCAGTGCGAACACCGTGCGCAAAGGGTGCAGGTCCGAGGCCGGGTCCTGGCCGAGGATCCCGGCGTGGACCAGCCGCCAGCGGCGCGCCGCACGCCCGACGGGGATCGGCGTCCCGTGCCAGCGCACCTCCCCGGCCTCGCGCACCAGCCCGGGCGGCAGGGCGTCGAGGGCGGCCAGGACGGCACTCGTCTTCCCACCGCCGGACCCGCCCATGACCGCCAGGACCCGCCCGTCCGGCACGCGCAGGTCCACCGGACCGACCACCGCCGCGCCCTCCAGGTTCCGCACGCGGATCCCCAGGGCGCTCAGCCCCCCGCCCAGCCCCTCCTCCTCAGCCACCGAACCCACCGAACCCACCGAATCCACCGGATCCACCGCCACCGAGGGCCTCCTTCTTCCTTCTCGCGAGGCCCCGGCCTCGACCCCGCCGCCAACGCCGGACACCGTCACGTCGTGGGGAGAACTGGGCGGACAGGGCGAGGACGACCGTGGTCGCGCCCAGGGCGGCGGCCGGTGCGGCCACGGCCCAGGGGTTCATCGCCGCACCGGCCATGTTCTCGCGGAGCATCAGCGCCCAGTCGGGCTCCGGAGGGGAGGCGCCGAAGCCCAGGACGCCCAGCGCCGAGGCGACCTGGAGGGCCACCACGAGCCGCAGCCCCAGGTCGGCGGCGACCAGCCCGCGCACGGCGGGCAGGACCTCCCTGAACAGGATCGACGCCGGGCGCTCGCCCCGGCACAGGGCGGCCTCCACGTACCCCGACGCGCGCACCGAGCGGACGGCGTCGCGGACCACGCGCAGGGTGAGCGGCGCCCCGCCGCACACCGTGGCGACCACGACGGCCGCCCGGCCGGGCAGCGCGACCGCCGCGACCAGGGCCAGCAGCAGCGAGGGGACGGCCAGCATGAGGTCGGCCGCCGCGGTGAGCGCGCGGTCGACCGCGCCCGCGGCCCAGCCCGCGGCAAGCCCGCCGACGACACCGACGGCGGAGGCGCACACGGCGGCCGCCACCGAGACGGCCAGGAGCTCCCCTCCTCCGGCGAGCACGCGCGACCACACGTCGCGGCCCAGGGCGTCGGTGCCCAGCGGGTGGCCGGGGACGGGCCCCTGCCAGGGCACGCCGAGGGGCTCGGTGGGGTCGTGGGGCGCCAGCCAGGGCCCCAGGAGCGCGGCGGCCAGCACCGCGACGAGCAGGACGGGCAGCAGCGCGCGGCTCACGGCGTCCTCCCCCGGGGATCGACCACGGCCGCGACGGCGTCGGCCACGAGCAGCCCCGCCAGGACGACCGCCGCCGCGAGCACCGCCGTGGCCTGGACCACGGGCAGGTCGCGCGAGGCCAGGGAGGCGACCAGGAGGGAACCGAGCCCGGGATAGCCGAAGAGGGTCTCCACCACGGTCGCGGCGGCCACGAGCCCGCCCGCGCTGACGGCCAGGACGCGGGTGAGGGGGGCGAGCAGGAAGGGCAGCACGTCCACGGCCGCGACCCGCCAGGCGGGGCTGCCCCGGCGCCGGGAGTCGGCCACGTGGGGGCGGCGCAGGGCGTCGGCCACCGCGCCCGAGAGCAGGCTCGCGCCGAACAGGGCGGTGGGCAGCGCCAGGGACAGCACCGGCAGGACCAGCAGTTCGGGGCTGTCCGTCGGCGGCCTGCCCGGGGGCAGCAGCGACACCGGCGGGACCAGGCCCAGGGCCCCGGAGAGCAGCGCGGCCAGCCCGCTGGCCACCACGGCCGAGGGCAGGGCGGCGCCGCCGGTCAGGAAGGCGGTCGGTGCTCCCCCGCCCCGGCGGGCCGCGCCCGCCCACCAGCCCAGGGCGAGCATGACGGGCGCGGCCAGCAGGAGCGCTCCCCCGACGAGCGCGAGCGTGGCGGGCAGCCGCTGGAGGAGGGCGTCGGCGACGGGCCGCCCGTTGACCAGGGAGACCCCGAGGTCGCCGGTGGCCAGGGAGCCCGCCCACGCGGTGTAGCGCAGCCAGGCGGGTGCGTCCAGGCCCAGTTCCTCGCGCAGCCGGTCGACCTCCTCCTGCTCCGCCCCGGGGACCGCCCGCAGCTGGGCGGCGTCGCCGGGCAGCAGTTCGGTGGCGGCGAAGACCGCGGCCGAGACCGCCAGCAGCAGGAGCAGGGCCCGCGCGGACGCGAGGAGCAGGGCGGCGCCCGTTCCCCGCGTCCGCGGTGCGGCACCCGTTCCCCGCGCCCCCGTTCCCCGCGTCCGCGGTGCGGCGCCGGGCGGCGCCGCGGGGGTCGGGTCCATCAGCCCGGCACCCCGGCCTGTTCGACGCGCAGCCGGTGGAACCCGGGGCCGGTGGGCAGGTCGGTCACGCCGGGCGCGGTGAGGTCGATGCCGTCGCCCACGCCCCAGACCACGTAGCCGCCCTCGTCGGCGATGCGCTGTTGGAGGTCGCCCAGGGCCGCGTGGCGCTCGGCCTCGTCCTCGGTGGCCAGGGCATCGGCGAAGTCGGCGTCCCACTCGGGGTCGTTCCAGCCGGTCTCGTTGATGGGGCCCTCCGCCAGCAGCGCCATCCGGGAGAAGTCCACGAAGCCGTTGCCGCCGAGGCTGTTGAGGTAGAAGGGCTCGACGTTCCAGACCTCGGTCCAGTAGGTGTCGGGTGCCCCCACCTCGATCTCGACCTCGATCCCGGCCTCGGCGAGCTGCTCGGAGACCAGCACGGCGGCCTCCTCCATGCCGGGGTAGGAGTTGGTGGCGTGCAGGGTGAGCGACACCCCGTCGCCGTGCCCGGCCTTCTCCAGCAGTTCGCGCGCCCGATCCAGGTCGCGCTCCACCGGGGGCGCGTCCGGGGCGAAGGGCTCCAGGGGGCTGAGGACGTCGGCGCCGGGCTCCCCGTAGCCCAGGAAGACGGTCTCCACGAGCTGCTCGCGGTCCAGGGCGAGCTTGACCGCCTCGCGCACGGCGGGATCGTCGAAGGGTTCGGTCTCCGTGTCCATGACCAGGGGGTAGTTGACGCCCCCGGGCCGGGTGACCACCTCGACCTCGCCGCCGTCGGCGTACTGCTGGGCGGTGGCCGGGGCGACGCTCCCGGCGACGTCGGCCTGACCGGAGGCGACGGCGGCGGCACGCGCGGCCGGGTCGGGCATGGCGGTGATCTCCAGCCTCTCGTACCCGGGCGCCTCACCCCACCAGTCGTCGTTGCGGCTCAGGACGGAGGTGGTGTCGTCGCCCTCGTCCAGGACGAAGGGGCCCGAGCCCGCGACCGGCTCGGTGATGTCCTCGCTGCCCTCGGGGACGACGAAGGTGAGGGAGGCCAGGGCCAGGCCGACCTCGGCGTAGGGCTGGTGGGTGACCAGTTCCAGTTCGTGCCCGCCGGTCGCGCTGGAGGACTCCAGGTCGAACATGGACAGGCGGCCGTTGTTCTCCGCGCCCTTGCCCTGGATGCGGCGCAGCGAGAACAGGACGTCGTCGGCCGTGACGGACTGGCCGTCGGAGAAGGCGGCGTCGTCGCGCAGGGTGACGCGCCACCGGGTGAGGTCGCCGTCCACCGGCTCCCACGCCGTGGCCAGGCGCGGCTGGGCCGCGCCCTGCTCGTCGGTGACGGTGAGGACGTCGTAGAGCATGGCGAAGCGCAGGTAGTCGGCCTCGTTGCCGACCCGTCCGTGCGGGTCGTGGGTGGTGGCGGCGGGCGCACCCACCGCGGCGTAGCGCAGGGCCGACTCCGCGGAGGCGGCGGTCTGCTCCCCTCCGCCGCCGCAGCCGGTCGCGACCAGGGCCAGTGCGCACGCACCGGCCAGGAGGGATCGTCGTCTCATCGTCGGGCCTTTCGGTTCTGGGCCGTGTCCTCCACGGCCCGGGGGATGGTGCCCTGATACCGGGTCAGGAGGTAGGGCCAGGAGGTCGGGTCAGGAGGTCGGGTCAGGAGGCTTCGTGGACACTGACGGCGCCCGAGGGGCACCAGTCGGCCGCCGTCAGGGCGAGCTCACGCGCCTGTTCGGGAACGTCGGCGCGGAGCAGGACCACCAGGCCGTCGTCGCCTTGGTCGAAGAGGTCGGGGGCGGCCCGCACGCACTGTCCGGCTCCGGCGCACACACCGGTGTCGGCGTGCAGGCGCAGCGGGGCGGACGCGGGCGGTGCCGTCTTCGAGGGGCTTCCATGCGTCGGGCCGGGTTCGGACGGGTTCCCGGGTCGGTCGGGGCCGGTCGGCTCCCCGGGCTGGTCGCGGTCGGGGCTCACCACGACACCGGCACCTCCTCCAGCCCGAAGATCGCCGAGGCCGAACGCTGGGGCATCTCCTCCAGCGGCACGGCCCGGCGCAGGGTGGGCACCTGCTCGAACAGCGTCCGCAGGGCCACCTCGATCTCCAGGCGCCCCAGGTTCTGCCCCACGCACTGGTGGGTGCCGTAGCCGAAGGCGACGTGGCCACGCTGCTGGCGGGTCACGTCCAGCGTCCCGGGGTCGGGGAAGGCGGCGGGGTCGCGGTTGGCCGCGCCGAGCAGCGCGATGTAGCCGTCGCCCGCCGGGATGGTGGCCCCGTCCAGGGGGATGTCCTCGGTGGCCACGCGCAGGGTGATGACGTCGGCCACCGACAGGTAGCGCAGCAGTTCGTCCACCGCGCCCGGCCACAGCGAGGGGTCCTCGCGCAGCAGGGCCAGCTGGTCGGGATGGTCCAGCAGGGCCAGGGCCGCGAGCGGGATCATGTTGCGCGAGGTCTCGTGCCCGGCGTTGAGGGTGATGCCGATCTGGGAGAGCAGGGACTGGCGGGTGATCTCCCCGCGTGCCAGGGGGCCGGTGACCAGGCGGCTGATGAGGTCCTCCTGCGGGTCGTCGGCCTTCTCGTCGATGAGCCGGTTGATCAGCCCGAACAGGTCGGCGAGCGCGGCGCCCACCTCCTCCTCGGTGCTGTCGCGCCCTCCCGAGACCGTGGTGATCCGCCGGAAGAACTCCAGGTCCTCCAGGGGGACGCCGAGCAGACGGCAGATGACGGTCGTGGACACCCGGTTGGCGTACTCGCCGACCAGGTCGGCGGGGGTCGGCAGGGAGAGCAGGTGGCGGGCCTGCTCGGCGCAGATCCGCTCGATCTCCGGGCGCATCTCGCGCACCCGGCGCACGGTGAACTCGCCCACGAGCATGCGGCGGACGCGGGTGTGGTCGGGCGGGTCCATGCGGATGAACGGGCGCAGGTCGGCGGCGACCGCCTGCTCCCCCTTGCCCAGGGCCGGGAACGCGGGGTGGCGCGCGTCGGAGCTGGAAGCGGGGTGGGACAGCGCGGCGCGCACGTCGTCGTAGCGGGTGAGGAGCCAGGCCTGCTTGCCGCTGGGGATCGTGACCCGCGTCAGGGGGGCGGCGGCGCGCATCCCCTCGTAGGCCTCGGGCGGGGAGAAGGGGCAGGAGCGGGCCACGGGGAACTCCACCGGCGGCGGGGTGGCGGAACCGGACTCCTCGGGCGCGGATGCGGTCATGTGCGTCGTCTCCTCAGGGGAACGAAGGGGAAAGGGGATGGCGGGGGGTGGCCCGCGCGCGGCGGTGTGCCGCTGCGAGCGCGGTTCAGGACGGGGCGTGTGGGACCCGCGCGCGGCGGTGGGGACGCCGCGCGCGGACGCGGTTCGGGACCGGTCCGGGTCGGACGGTCAGCTCGGCCAGGACGGCTAGGTCAGGACGGCTAGGTCAGGACGGCTCGGTCAGGACGGCTCGGTCAGGACGGCTCGGCGGTCAACCTCCAGCCCCGGGCCCGCTCGCGCGCACGGGCGAACTCGGCGTGGCGCCCTCCCGCGGCGAGGAGTTCGGCCGGGGTCCCGGTCTCGGCGACGCGCCCGGCGTCGAGGAAGACCACCCGGTCCGCGGCGGCCACGGTGGCGGGCCGGTGCGCGATGACGAGCACCGTGCGCTCCCGCGCCAGGGAGACGGCGGTCGCGGTCAGCAGCGCCTCGTTCTCCGCGTCCAGGGCGGCGGAGGCCTCGTCCAGGACGACGACCGGCGCGTCCTTGAGCAGGGCACGGGCGATGGAGACCCGCTGCTTCTGCCCTCCCGAGAGCGAGGCGCCGCCCTCGCCGACGCGGGTGTCCCAGCCGTCGGGGAACTCGGCCACCACCGCGTCGAGGCCGGCGGCGACGGCCACCCGGTCCAGGTCCTCGCGCGTGGCCCCGGGGTCCGCCAGGAGCACGTTCTCCGCGATGCTCGCGTCGAACAGGTACACGTCCTGGAAGACCATCGCCACATGCCGGGACAGCTCCTCGCTGCCGACCGAGCGCACGTCGGCCCCGCCGAGGCGCACGCTGCCCGCGTCGGCGTCGTGGAAGCGCGCCAGCAGCCGGGCCACCGTGGTCTTGCCGGAGCCCGAGGGCCCGACCAGGGCGGTGAGCGTCCCGGGCTCGGCCCGGAAGGAGACCCCGTCCAGAACGCGGGGCCCGTCCGGGGTGTAGGAGAAGGACACGTCGTCGAACTCCACGTCCGCGCCCCGGGGCGGGACGGGGACGTCCGGTTCGGGGAGGGGGCGCGCCTCCAGGACGGCGTTGATCCGGTTGAGCCCGTTCGTCGCCATCCTCAGGGCGGCCCCCTGGTCGGCCGCGCCGGACAGGGGGTGGACGAACCTGGCCACGAGCACGAGCAGCGCGACCGCCAGGGGCGCGTCGAGGGTGCCGCCGAGCGCGAGGAACACGGTGGCGACCAGGAGCAGGCCGAAGACCAGCCGCACGGCGAAGGAGTAGCCGAGCAGGGCGGGAACCGCGCGCAGCAGCAGGCGGCGGGCGGCGCCGTGCTCGGCCTCCAGCGCCGCGTCGAGCCGTTCGCCGCCCTTGTCCGTCCGGCCGAAGGCCCTCAGCACGGGCTGTGCGCGGGCGTACTCCAGCACCCGGTCGGCGGCCTCGTCGGTGACGGCGTCGCGTGCGGCGTCGTTGCGCCCGACCGCCTCGCCGGACAGGGTGAAGACCATCCACAGCAGCGGCAGGCAGGCGGCGGCCGCGAGTGCGATCCGCCAGTCCCACACGAACAGGGCCAGGACCGAGACGACGGGGGTGACCACCGCGTCGGCCAGGGGCGGGTACAGGTGCACGGGCAGGTTGGTGGCCCGGGAGACGCCGTCGGTGGCGATGCGGTTGAGCTCCCCGACCCGGCCTCCGGTGAACCATCCCAGGGGCAGGCGGACGACGTGGTCGCCGAGCCGGTGGTGCAGGGCCCGCGAGAGCGCGCCGCCGACGCGGAAGTTGAGAAACAGGCTGCCCGCGCGCAGGACCGCGTAGGCGGCGGTGGCGGCGAGCAGCACGGCCACCCAGGGCCAGGCCCGGTCCGGGTCGGGGCCCAGGAGTTCGGTCAGGACGGGCACCAGCAGGGCGAACAGCACGCCCTGGAGGGCCGAGACGACGGTGGTGAGCGCGAGGCTCGTACGCATGGGCCCGGCCTGCTCGGGGCCCAGGGCCTTGAGGAAGGCTCGGATCACTGGTCTTCTCCCGGTTCGTCTCGTGCGTCCCCGTCACGTGCGTCCCCGTCACGTGCGTCCCCGTCACGGGCGTCTCCGTGGGCCAGGTCCCCGTCGCTGGCGTCCGGGTGCTGGGCGCGCCACAGGTCGGCGTACCGTCCGCCGCGCGCCAGGAGCTCGCCGTGGGTGCCGCGCTCCACCACTCGCCCCTCGTCCATGACCGCGATGAGGTCGGCCCCGGCCACGGTGCTCAGCCGGTGCGCGATCACCAGGACCGTGCGCCCCCGGGCCAGTTCGCTGAGGGCGTCCTGGATGGCCGCCTCCGACACCGGGTCCACGGCGGCGGTGGCCTCGTCCAGGACCAGCACGGGGGTGTCGGCGAGCAGGGCGCGGGCGATGGAGACCCGCTGGGCCTCACCGCCGGACAGGTCGGCGTCCTCGCCCACCACGGAGTCGTAGCCGCGCGGCAGCGCCTCGATCCGCTCGGCGACGCGCGCGGCGCGGGCGGCCCCCTCCACCTCCCCGCGGGTCGCCCCGGGACGGCCCATGGCGATGTTGTCGGCCACGGTCTCCCGCAGCAGCCGCACGTCCTGGAAGACGAAGCCGACCGTGCGGTACAGCTCCTCGGTGGGGATGTCGCGCACGTCCGCACCGCCCACGGTCACCGCGCCCGCCGTGACGTCGGCGAAGCGGGCGGGCAGGGTGGCCAGGGTGGTCTTGCCCGCGCCGGAGGGGCCCACCAGCGCGGTCACGGTGCCCGGTTCCAGCACCAGGTCCACGCCGCGCAGGACCTCCTCGCCCTTCTCTCCCCCCTCGGCGCCGTCCTGGGCCGGGTAGGCGAAGCGCACGCCCTCGAAGGCCACGCGGGCGCCCCGTGGTCCTCCACCGGAGCCCTCGGGCAGGGGCGGGGTGGCGAGCAGGTCGCGGACCCGTCCCGCGGCGGCCCGCGCCGTCTGGATCTGCTGCACCCGTGAGCCGATCACGTTCATCGGCGCGCACAGCGCCGGGGCCAGCAGGGCGAAGGCCACCACCGAGACGGGCTCGCTCCACCCCAGGGCGGCGAAGCCCGCCCCCGCCGCCACCACGGTGACGGTGACCGTGGGCGCCGACAGCACCAGGAAGGAGGCGACCGTGAGCGGGGTGGTGGCGCGCGACCAGGAGACGAAGAAGTCCGCGAAGGCGTCGGCGGCCCGGGTGAAGCGCTCGTGGGCCCTGCGGTGCCCGTTGAAGTGCTTGACCACCTGGATGCCGTCGACGAACTCCACGGCCGCGGTGTTGATCGCGCCCATCGCCTCGGCGTACTCGGCCATCTTGTGCATCGACCCGGCCATGGCCCGCGCGAACAGCAGCACGCCCACGGCCACCGGCAGCACCGCGACCAGGGTCAGGCGCCAGTCCACGGAGGCGAGGTAGGCCAGGGCGACGACGGGGACCGCGACGACGGCGGCCAGGTCGGGCAGGGTGTGGGCGACCAGGGAGTGGACGTCCTCGATGTCGTCGTGCAGGGCCTTCTTGACCCGGCCCGAGCCGCGGCCGGAGAACCAGCCCAGCGGGACCCGTCCCAGGTGACGGGCCAGGGCGCGCCGCACGGACAGCTGCATGTCGTTGTCGGCCAGGTGGCCGACCAGGGTGGAGGCGGTGCCCGCGGCCAGGGCGGCGACCGCTCCGGCCAGCGCGACCGCGACCAGCGTCCACACCAGGGCGGTGTCGGTCGGCCCGTCGGCGAGCAGCGCGGCGGCCGCCTCGGCCAGGCAGATCAGGGGGACGAGGCCGAGCGCGCTGGCCAGGCCCTGGAGGACCACGGCCGCGCGGACACGCCCCCTGATGGGTTCCAGGAGGACGCCGAGCGGGGAGGTCGCGCGCCCGGTCTCCGGCTCCGGCGCGGCCCGCGTGTGCGGGGTGGTGTCCTGTGCGGTGCTCACCCGGCCCTCCCGGGGGATGCCCCGGCCTTCAGAGCGGGGAGGT
>NZ_CBDRFA010000062.1:0-51361 GCF_965343085.1 Nocardiopsis synnemataformans
TTCCTCGGGCACGGCCGCCGCGAAGAAGGAAGCTCTGGAAGCGGTCGGCGTCAAGGTCGGCAAGACTCCCAGCGAGACCGCTCAGCTGGCGCGCGCGCTGTTCTGACGCGTTCCGGTACCGACAACGGCTCCGCCCCGCCGCTCAGCGGTGAGGCGGAGCCGTTGTCGTGTACGCCCCGCGCCAGCCGACCGCAGGTCAGGCGGAGCGGTGGCGGTGCCGGGCCACACCCACGACGACATGGGGGACGATCATCACGGCGAGGAAGATCCCCCAGCCGGCGAGGGCCTCGGTGCTTCCGTTCAGGACGGCGGGCAGGCCCCAGAACAGGAAGACGAAGCCGACCCAGGGCAGCACGCCCCACCAGGGCGCGGAGCGGCTCCCGGTGTCCGCGCAGCCCGAGCTGGCGGCCGGTGCGGCCTTCCCGTCCTCTCGACGGGGTTCGGGAACCGGTGCGCGCCCGTACTCGCGCCCCTGGCCGCTTCCGTGTCCGGAACCGGGGGCGCGTGTGTCCGTCGCGGGCAGGTCGTCGAAGAGGGGGACCAGGTCCGAGGAGGTGACGGCGCGCACCGCCAGGGAGACGCGCTCCTCGTGCTCGTCGATGTCCAGGCGCCCCTCCTCGAGGGCGGTGCGCAGTCTGACCAGGGCGTCGTCGCGTTCGGTGTCGGAGAGGCGGTAGGGGCGCTGGTACTCGGGGCCTGCCATACGGGACCGATCCGTTCGGGCTGGGGGGAGGAGCCTCATTCCCAGGATAGGACGGCCGGACCGCGGATCCGGTTCCGTCCTTCCGGGCACGACACGCGCGGCCGGGATACCACGGAGCATTCCGGTCCCTGGCAGCATAAGTCGGGTGAGTACGCCAGGATCTCCCCCCGACCGCGGCCGCCCCTCCCAGCGCACACGGTCCAGCGGTGCGGCGGAGCCCGACGCGGCCGTCGCGCCCCGACCCGTCTACGCGACCGGCGGGATCGCCGCGGCCACCGCCGCGGCGTTGGGGCTGGCCGTGATCGTCACCCTCACCATCATCGGGTGGGTGGCCGCGCCGCATGACACCTTCGGCGAGGACATCGTCGACATCCTCCAGGGTGCGGTGCTGGCCTGGCTGGTGGGCCACCACGTGTCGTTCTCGGTGCCCGACGGCCAGATCGCCCTGCTGCCGTTGGGGCTGGTGTTGTTGCCGGGGCTGCTGTTGTACCGGTCGGGACGGTGGCTGGCGCGCTCCTGCGACATCCCCCGCCTGCGGTACGTGTACCGGGCGGCGCTGGCGATCGCCGGGCCGTACGCGGCGATCGCGGGCACCCTGGCCCTGCTGGCGCGTACCGAGGCGGTCGAGCCGAGCATGCCGCGCGCACTGGTCATGGGGTTCGTCATCGCCTTCCTGGCCGGAGGGCTGGGGGTGCTGCGCCAGCTGATGCGCGACAAGGAGGTACCCGCCCGGGACCTGCTGCGGCTGATGCCCGCCCGGTCGCGCTCCCTACTGGTGGGGATGCTCGCCTCCACGGGAACGCTCCTGCTGGGCGGGCTGCTGTTGTTCCTGGTGGCTCTGGGGATGAGTCTGTCCGAGGTCGTCGAGACGACCCGGGTGCTCGGTCCCGGCCTGGTGGGCGGTGCGCTGCTGGTCGTCGTCCAGCTGGCCTACCTGCCCAACGCGGTGGTGTTCGCGGTCTGCTACGCGCTGGGCCCGGGGTTCGCGGTGGGGGCGGGGACCGTCGTCGCGCCGACGGGGGTTTCGGTGGGGGCCCTGCCGATGCTTCCGATGCTGGCCGCGCTGCCGTCGAACGGGGCCGCACCGGTGGCCTCGCTGCTGGCGTTGGCGGTGCCGTTCGTGGCGGGGGCGGTGGGTGGTGCCCTCACCCAGCGCAGTGCTCCGGACGTGGTCAGTGAGGCCGCTCCACTGTGGGGGTTCGTGTGCGGGGTGACCACGGGGTTGCTGTGCGCGGCGCTGGCCGTGATGGCGGGTGGGCCGCTCGGCGGTGAGAGGCTGAGCGAGGTCGGGCCGTCGGCGTGGCAGGTGGGCCTGGTCGCCGCCCTGGAGGTGGGCGTGGCCGCCGCCGTCGTGGCGTGGGTGGCCAACTGGTGGTACACGCGCGGGCGGCGTCCGTCGGCGCGCAGGGCTTCGCGTTCGGCGACCGAGCGTGAGCGGGGCCCCGCGAAGGACGCGGCGCCTTCCGCGAAGGACGAGACGCCCGCCAAGAGGGACACGGCGCGCCCTGTCAAGGCCGTGACGCGCCCAGCCGAGGAGGGACCGCGGGCCCGGCCGGAAGTGGAGCTGCCCCCGGACGTGCCGGTCGGTGAGGGCCTGGCCACGGTCACGCCGCTGCGCCGCCGTGAGGAGGAGGCACGGCCGGACCCCGACCGGGACGCTCCACGGGACGAGGTCCCCGAGGACGAGGGGCCGGACTCGGGCCGGGCTGATCGGGCAGCCGAACGTGCGGAGCGCAAACGTGAGCGCCGGGAGCTGCGCAGGCAGCGGCGTGAGGAGCGCAGGGCCGGGCGGGCCGGAGGCGGGCGCTGGTGGCGTCGCGGGTCCGCCGAGGACGAGGAGTCCGAGGAGATGTACGGAATCACCTACGAGGCCGAGCCCGACGAGGTCGACACCCCACAGCGGTGAGACCGCGGGGCCGGGGCGGGGCGTGGAGGGCCAGAAGCGGCGGGTCCGTCACCGCACGGAAGGGAGCGCCTCCGGCTGACGGGGTCGTAGCCGTAGGGCTGCGGGGCCGAACGCGACCGTGCGTGGGCCGCCCCGGCGTTTCCGGTGCGGCCCACGGTGTCGCTGGGCGGTGTTCGTGGATCTGTGCCCCGGCCCGCGCCCGGACGCCCTCACGTCGGGAACCCGTTCGCGGCAGGTCCTAGGCGTTCTCCTTGGGCGCGGTCTTCCTCTTCTGCGGTTCGAAGATGGAGTTGACCAGGTCGGTGCACCACTTGAGCAGTTCCAGGTCCCGCAGCGGCCTGCCGCCCAGGCCGCCGGACTTGGGCACCGGCACCAGCAGGGTCCGGGTCGCCTCCTTGCGGATCGACTTGGGGTGCAGGCGCCGCAGTCGCAGCTCCTGCGACTCGCGCAGCTCCACCGGGGCGAAGCGGATCTGGTTGCCCTGCATCACCACGTCCGAGAGACCCGCGGACTTGGCCAGAACCCGGAACCGGGCCACCGCCATGAGGTTGTCCACCTGCTCGGGCGGGGTGCCGTAGCGGTCGGTGAGCTCCTCGTAGGCGGCGAGGATGTCCTCCTCGCTGGTGACGCTGGCGATGCGCTTGTAGGACTGCAACCGCAGCCGCTCACCCGGCACGTAGTCGTGCGGGATGTAGGCGTTGATGGGCAGCTCGACCTTGGTCTCGATCTCCTTGACCGCGTCCGGGTCGCCCTTGAGTTCGGCCACGGCCTCGCCGACCATGCGCACGTACAGGTCGAAGCCCACACCCGCGATGGTCCCGGACTGCTCCGCGCCCAGGATGTTGCCCGCGCCCCGGATCTCCAGGTCCTTCATGGCCACGTACATGCCCGCGCCGGTCTCGGTGTGCTGGGCCACGGTGGCCAGCCGCTCGTAGGCGGTCTCGGTCAGCGGCCTCTCCGGCGGGTAGAGGAAGTAGGCGTAGGCGCGCTCGCGCCCGCGGCCCACCCGGCCGCGCAGCTGGTGCAGCTGCGACAGGCCGTAGGTGTCGGCGCGGTCGATGATGAGGGTGTTGGCGTTGGGCACGTCCAGGCCGGACTCGACGATGGTGGTGGAGACCAGCACGTCGAAGTTCTTCTCCCAGAAGTCGACCATCACCTTCTCGAGCTGCTGCTCGTTCATCTGGCCGTGCGCGTACGCCACCCGGGCCTCGGGGACCAGGCGCTGGATGCTCGCCGCCATCTTGTCGATGGACGCCACCCGGTTGTGCACGAAGAACACCTGTCCCTCGCGCATCAGCTCGCGGCGGATGGCCGCGGTGATCTGTTTGTCCTCGTAGGGCCCCACGAAGGTGAGCACCGGGTGACGCTCCTCGGGCGGGGTGAGGATCGTGGTCATCTCGCGGATGCCGGTCAGGCCCATCTCCAGGGTGCGCGGGATGGGGGTGGCCGACATCGCCAGCACGTCCACCTGGGTGCGCAGCCGCTTGAGCGCCTCCTTGTGCTCCACACCGAAGCGCTGCTCCTCGTCGATGATGACCAGGCCCAGGTCCTTGAAGCGGGTCTCCGAGGACAGCAGCCGGTGCGTGCCGATGACCACGTCCACCTCGCCAGAGCGCAGCCCCTCGCGGGTGACCTCCACCTCGCCGTCGGTCTGGAACCGCGACATCGGCTTGACGGTGACCGGGAAGGAGGCGTACCGCTCGGTGAACGTGGACAGGTGCTGCTGCACCAGCAGCGTGGTGGGCACCAGCAGGGCGACCTGCTTGCCGTCCTGCACGGCCTTGAAGGCTGCGCGCACCGCCACCTCGGTCTTGCCGTAGCCGACGTCGCCGCAGATCAGCCGGTCCATCGGGACCGACCTGGACATGTCCTTCTTGACCTCGTCGATGGCGGCGAGCTGGTCGGGCGTCTCCACGTAGGGGAACGCGTCCTCCAGTTCGCGCTGCCACGGGGTGTCGGCGCCGAAGGCGTGTCCGGGGGAGGCCTGGCGCGCCGAGTACAGCCGGATGAGGTCGCCGGCGATCTCCCGGACCACCTTGCGGGCCCGGCTCTTGGCCTTGCTCCACTCGGCGCCGCCCATCTTGGACAGCGTGGGCGCCTCACCGCCCACGTACCGGGTGACCTCGCCCAGCTGCTCGGTGGGCACGAACAGGCGGTCGCCCGGCTGACCGCGCTTGGAGGGCGCGTACTCGATGAGCAGGTACTCGCGGGTGGCGCCCTGCACCTGGCGGCTGACCATCTCCAGGTAGCGGCCCACACCGTGCTGCTCGTGCACGACGTGGTCGCCGGGCTTGAGTTGGAGCGGGTCGACGGTGCCGCGCCGCCTGCTCGGCATGCGCCGCATGTCCCGGGTGGAGGACCTCTGCCCGGCCAGGTCGGTCTCGGTGAGCACCACCGTGTGCACCGACCGCAGCAGGAACCCGTGGTCGACCAGGCCGGTGGTGACGGTGGCGACCGCCTGTCTGGGCTGCTCGGTCAGGTCCGCGGCCAGGGAGGCGCCCAGCCCGGCGTCGCGCAGCATCGCCACCAGGCGCTCGGCTGGGCCGTGCCCCTGGGTGACCAGGACGACGCTCCAGTTGTCGTGCAGCCACCCCTTGATGTCGGCCAGTGCGCGCTCGGTGTCGCCCCGGTAGGACTCGGAGGGCACCGCGCCGACGACGACGGCGTCGTCCTCCTCGGCCGCGCCGCCCGTCTCGTCCGCGGCGAACGGGGTCAGCCCCCACCAGGGCAGGCCCAGCTCGGTGGCGGTGGAGCGCAGTTCGGAGATGGACATGTAGGCGGATCCGCCCAGGTCGATGGGCGCCTCTCCGCCGGAGGCGGCGTTGATCCACGACGCGTCCAGGAACTCGGCGCTGGTGGCCTCCAGCTCCACCGCGCGGGTGCGGATGCGCTCGGGGTCGCAGCCCACCACCATCGCGCCCTCGGGCAGGTGGGCCAGGAACGGCTCCATGCGCTCGGCGAGCACCGGCGCGAAGGCCTCCATGCCCTCCACCGCGACGCCGTCGGCGATCTTGTGCAGGATCTCGGCGAGGGAGGGGTGCTCCTCGGCCAGTGCCCGCGCGCGCCCGCGCACGGTGTCGGTGAGCAGCAGTTCGCGGCACGGTGGCGCGAACAGCCCGGAGGAGGCGCTGGTGCGCAGGGCCCCGCCGCCCTCGGAGGACTCGATGGAGCGCTGGTCGGCGACCTGGAAGTAGCGGATGTCCTCGACGGTGTCGCCCCAGAACTCCAGCCGCAGCGGGTGCTCCTCGGTGGGCGGGAACACGTCCAGGATGCCGCCGCGCACCGCCATGTCGCCGCGCTTCTCGACCAAGTCCACACGGGCGTAGCCGGTGTTGGCCAGGGCCTGGACGACCTCCTCCAGGGGCGCCTCGTCGCCGGGGCGGATGCGCACCGGCTCCAGGTCGCCCAGCCCGGACACCAGCGGTTGCAGGACGCTGCGCACGGGGGCCACGACCACGCGCAGCGGGGTGGTCAGCGGGTCGGAGGGATCGGGGTGGGCCAGGCGGCGCAGGACGGCCAGCCGCTGGCCGACGGTGTCCGAGCGCGGGGAGAGCCGCTCGTGCGGCAGCGTCTCCCACGCGGGGAAGAGGGCCACCGAGTCCTCGGGCAGCAGGCAGCCCAGGGCGTCGGCCAGGTCGGAGGCCTCGCGCTCGGTGGCGGTGACGGCGAGCACGGGCCGCTGCGCGCCCACGGGGGCGTCGGCGGCCAGCGCCCCCACCATGAAGGGGCGCAGCGCCGCCGGGGCGACGAGGTCGAGATGGGGATCGCGGCCGCCTCGGGCGGCCTCGATCGCGCTGTGCAGTGCCGGGTCCCTGGAGACGTCGGCGAGAAGTCCAATGAGGCTCATAGCACCAGAAAGTGGAAGTGGTCCGGATCAGGCGGTGGTGGTCGCGGCCTGCACGGGAAGAAGGCGGCTGCGTGAGTGGACGCCCGGCACCTTTCAGACTATCGAGTCCGGCGGTCCGGCGCGGGCGGGGTGTGGACAACCGGCGACACGGGGTTGCCCCGTGCCGCCCGCGTCCCCGGCCTGGTGGCGCGGGCGGCGGCGCACCGGGTAGAACCGTCTCCGAACTGCTTCTATTCCGTCCGACACGGTGCGCGGGCGGGTCGTCCCGTGCCCGCGGCATACGCTGGGTGCGTTTGCCGGACCGCCCGAGGAGAGGAAGCGCGTGGTGAGTGCCAACAGGCGTGGGAGTGCGCCGCAGGGCAGCGTGGGGAGCCCGGACGCCCCCGTCTTCGCCCCAGGTCCGGACGGGCTCGCCCACCTGGAGCTGATCCTCAACGGCGCCTACCCGCTGCCCGGTTTCATGACGCGGGACGAGGCGGGGTCGGTGGAGCGGGACGGCCGCCTGCCCGACGGGCGTCCCTGGCCGGTTCCGGTCACGCTGGAGGTGCCCGAGGAGCTCTCCGGAGCCGACCACCTGACCCTCTCCGACCCGGAGGGGGCGCCGCTGGCCGGGCTCGACGTCACCGAGCACTGGCGGGACGCCGGGGGCCGTCACCTCCTGGCCGGTTCCGTGACCCTGCTGCGCCCGCCCACCTACGGCGTGCTGCGCGAGCTGCGGCCCTCGCCCGCGGAGGTGCGGGCCCAGCGCGAGCTGGAGCCCTCCGAGCGCCCCCTGCTGGCCGTGGTCACCGACCGTCCGCTGCACCACCGCGCCCTGCACCAGGTCCGGGCCGAGGCCGACGCGCTGGGCCTGGTCCACGGCGAGGGCGGCCGCGCCGACGTGCTGGTGATCGTCGACACCGGCCTGGAGGACGAGGGCATGGCCACGGCGGTGCTGGCCGCCGGGCCCCTGCTGCCCGCGCGCACCTCCTTCGTGGTGTGCACGCTGCCCAGGAGCACCGACCGCTCCCGGGGCCTGTTCGGCGGGCCGTGGGGGGCGCGTGAGGTGGGTCTGGCCGCGCACGTGGCCGCGTCCTACGGCGCCACCCACATGCTGGCGGTGACCGGCGGGGACGGCCCCGACGTCGAGCGGGTGATGGCGCTGCGCCCGCCCCTGACCGTGCTGGACCCCGAACCGTGGCGCTACCACTCCTCCGACGGGCTGTGGCTGCCCGTGACCCGGATCGACCCGGCGTCCGCGCGGTCCGAGCTGACCGACGAGCAGGTGGAGACCGAGTTGGCGCACGGGCGCGAGCTGCCCTCCTGGTTCACCCCGGCCCGGGTGGGCGCGGCGCTGGCGCGGCTGCGCCCGGCCCGCACCGCGAGGGGGCTGACCGTGCTGTTCACCGGCCTGTCGGGCTCGGGCAAGTCCACGATCGCCCGGGGGGTGTGCGACGGAATCCGCAGGTCGGGGCGCCCGGTGACCCTGCTGGACGGCGACGTGGTGCGGCGCATGCTCTCCAGCGGGTTGACCTTCTCCCGCGAGGACCGGGAGCTCAACATCCGCCGGATCGGCTACGTGGCCTCGGAGATCACCCGGCACGGCGGGGTCACGGTGTGCGCGCCGATCGCCCCCTACGCCAAGGGCCGGGCGGAGGTGCGCGCGATGGTGGAGGAGTTCGGCGACTTCTTCCTGGTGCACGTGGCGACCCCGCTGGAGGTGTGCGAGGCCCGCGACCGCAAGGGCCTGTACGCCAAGGCGCGGGCGGGGGGGATCCCCGAGTTCACCGGGATCTCCGACCCCTACGAGGAGCCGGACGACGCCGACCTGGTGGTGGACACCGAGGACGTGGACCCGGCCGAGTCCGTGGCCCGGGTGATGTCGGCCCTGCGCGCGGGCGGCTGGCTGCCCGAGCACGACGGCTGAACGGCGGCGCGAACAGTGGAGGACGAGTGTTGAACGATCCCCGAGACCCCCAGGACGTGCGGGACGGACGGAGCGGGAGGGGCGGCGCCCCGCCGGTCGGGCACCGGGTGCTGCGCCTGGTCGAGGTGATGGACACCCTGCGCCGGGAGTGCCCGTGGGACCGCGACCAGACCCACGGGTCGCTGGCCAAGTACCTCATCCAGGAGGCCTACGAGGCCCTGGAGACGATCGAGGAGGGCGACTTCGCGCTGCTGCGCGAGGAGTTGGGCGACGTGCTGCTCCAGGTGGTCTTCCACGCGGCGGTCGCCGCCGAGCGGCCCGAGGGGGATCCGGCGCGGTTCACGGTGGACGACGTCGCCGACGCCATCATCGACAAGATGACCCGCCGCCACCCGCACGTGTTCGGCGGGGTCGAGGTGTCGGATGCCGACGAGGTGGGGTCCAACTGGGAGGCCATCAAGGCCGCCGAGCGGGCGGAGAAGGCCCGGGCGGTGGGCGGCGACGGGCGCAACTCGGTCCTGGACGGGGTCCCGTTCGCCCAGCCCGCGGTACTGCTGGCCGACGAGTTGCAGAGGAGGGCGGTGCGCAACGGCTTCCCCGCCGACCTGGTCGGCGACGACGGGGCCGAGGGCGGGGAGCTGTTCGCGGCGGTGGCGGCCGAGCGCGGTCGGGGCCGTGACGCCGAGACCGACCTGAGGGCGGCGGCCCGCCGGTTCGACGCCCGTGTGCGCGCAGCCGAGGACGCCGCCCGCGCGGACGGCAGGGAGCCCCGCGAGCTGTCCGGGCAGGAATGGCGGACCTACTGGGACAAGGCGGGCGAGGCCTGACGGGCGGGTCCGCCGGGCACCGGTCCGCGTCAGGCCCCGGCGGGTGCGGGGGCGTCCAGCTCCAGGGCCTCCGACGCCCGTGACAGCCGGTTGTCGAAGCTTCCGAGGGAGGACAGCAGCGGGGCCAGCCGGAGCAGGAGGTCGCGCGCCAGCAGCGCCGGTCGGGTGCGCGGGAGCAGGAACGCCTGGCCCCGGTCGGCGATGTCCTGGTTGGCCGCCACGAACGGCCTCATCCGGGCCTCGTAGGCGGCCAGCGCGGCGCCGTGGCCGTCGTTGCGGGCGAGTTCCTGGGCCAGGACGTAGGCGCCGACCATGGCCAGGCTGCTGCCCTGCCCCGACATGGGGGTGGGGCAGTACCCGGCGTCCCCGAGCAGGGTCACGCGCCCGGCCGACCAGCGGTCCATGCGGATCTGGGCCACGGAGTCGAAGTAGAAGTCCGGGGCCCGCTCCATCGCGCCCAGGACGCGGTCGGCCTCCCACCCGTGCCCGGCGAAGGTCCGGCGCAGGAACTCCCTCTGCTCCTCGGGCGGCCTGCGGTCGACACCGTTCTCCTCGGGCACGGACAGCGCCAGCATGGCCTTGGCCCCCTCCGCTCGGGGCGTGTGGTACATGGCCACGAGCCGCCCCGGGGTGTTGAACAGCACGGCCTCGCGGTCCAGTCCCGGGTGGTTGGGCACGGTGAAGATGCTGATGTAGCTGCCCAGGAAGCGGCGGTGGGAGGCCTCCGGGCCGAACGCGAGCCGCCGGGTCGTGGAGTGCAGGCCGTCCGCGCCCACGACGAGGTCGAACACGCGCGGCCCGGCCCGCTCGAAGGTCACGCGGACTCCGTCCCCCTCCTGCTCGAACGCGGTGACGGAGTCCCCGTACAGGTACTCGGTGTACGCGGTGGTCGGTGCGTGGACCAGGCGGACCAGGTCGCCGCGCAGCAGCTCCGCGGAGCGGTCGTCGGCGGTGAGCGCGCTCGCCTCGAAGCCGCCCCTGCGCCTGCCGCGGGCGTCCACGGTCGTGGCTGTGGACATCTCGGTGGCCGAGGCCCGGATGCCGTCGAGCACCCCCATGCGCTCGGCGACGTCGAGGGCCGTGCCGCGCACGTCGATGGCGTAGCCGCCCGTGCGGGGCGCGGGGGCGCGTTCGACGACGGTGGCCTCGATGCCGTGGTGGTGGAGCCAGTGGGCGAGGGTCGGCCCGGCGATGCTCGCGCCGGAGATCAGGACGTTGCGTACGGCGGTCATGGCGTTCTTGCTCCTTCGGGTGCCGTTGTCCCCACGCTAGAACGCTACTTACCGTGCGTCAAGTAACTTACCGATCGACAAGTAAACTACCGGCCGGAAGGTCGCCGTTAGACTCGTCCGACCAGGTGGCGAGGGAACGGAAGTGACACGGGTGCCCAGAGCGCAGAACGACACCAAGGCGGAGATCCGGGCGGTGGCCCTGGAGCTGTTCGCCCGGAAGGGATTCGAGAAGACCAGCCTGCGCGAGATCGCCGAGCGCCTGAACATCACCAAGGCCGCGCTGTACTACCACTTCCCCTCCAAGAACGACCTGCTCACATCGCTGGTCAGGCCCCTGGGCGAGGACATGGAGGCGCTCTTCGCCAGGTACGGGGACCGCGGCGGGGCCGCCGACCCGCGCGCGCTGCTGGGCGACTACTTCGACGTCTGCGTGCGCCACAGCGCCCTGCTGCTCGCCGTCCTCAACGACCTGGGCGCACTGGCCGACGTCGGCCTGGTCGAGTCCGTCATCTCCTGGCGCCGACGCCTGGACACCCTGCTCGTGGGGCCCGAGGGCGGCGTGCCCGCCCGGATGGGCGCCGTGATCGCCCTCGGCGGCATCCAGGACCTCTCGGTCATGTTCTCCGCCGAGGAGGCCGCCGACCACCGCGAACGCGCCATCGACATCGCCATGGCCGCCCTGGAGTCGGGCATGTCCGATATGGACTAGACCAATTCCGCCGGGTGCACGCTCCTTTCCCGGTGCGGGGTCGCTAGTCTCGTGTCGGGTCCTGAACCAGTGGTCCGAGAAACCCCAAGAGACGGAGAGAGACCGTGGCGTCCATCGAGGCAGTACAGGCGCGGGAGATCCTTGACTCCCGGGGCAACCCGACAGTCGAGGTCGAGGTTCTGCTCGACGACGGAACCATCGCGCGCGCGGGCGTCCCCAGCGGCGCCTCCACCGGCCAGTTCGAGGCGGTCGAGCTGCGCGACGGCGGCGACCGCTACGGCGGCAAGGGTGTGACCAAGGCCGTCACGGCCGTCAACGACGAGATCGCCGACGAGCTGCTCGGCCACGCCCCCGACGAACAGCGCATCATCGACCGCGCGCTCATCGACCTGGACGGCACCCCGGACAAGTCCCGGATCGGCGCCAACGCCATCCTGGGCGCCTCCCTGGCCGTGGCCAGGGCCGCCGCGGCCGAGGCCGGGCTGCCCCTGTTCCGCTACATCGGCGGCCCCAACGCGCACGTGCTGCCGGTGCCGATGATGAACATCCTCAACGGCGGCGCGCACGCCGACAGCAACGTCGACATCCAGGAGTTCATGGTCGCGCCGATCGGCGCCCCGACCTTCTCCGAGGCCGTCCGCTGGGGCGCCGAGGTCTACCACGCCCTCAAGTCGGTCCTCAAGGCCCACGGCCTGGCCACCGGCGTGGGCGACGAGGGCGGCTTCGCCCCCAACCTGGACAGCAACCGCGCCGCCCTCGACCTGATCGTGGAGGCCATCGAGAAGGCGGGCTACACCCCGGGCACCGACATCGCGCTCGCCCTGGACGTGGCCGCCAGCGAGTTCTTCAGCGACGGCGTGTACACCTTCGAGGGCAAGGCCCGCTCCTCGGAGGAGATGGCCGCCTACTACGCCGAGCTGGTGGAGGCCTACCCGCTCGTCTCGATCGAGGACCCCCTCGACGAGGAGGACTGGGAGGGGTGGAAGAAGCTCACCGCCCAGCTGGGCGACAAGGTCCAGCTCGTGGGCGACGACCTGTTCGTCACCAACCCCGAGCGGCTCCAGCGCGGCATCCTGGCCGACACCGCCAACTCGCTGCTGGTGAAGGTCAACCAGATCGGCACCCTCACCGAGACGCTGGACGCGGTCTCCCTCGCCCAGCGCAGCGGTTACACGGCCATGATCAGCCACCGCTCCGGCGAGACCGAGGACACCACCATCGCCGACATCGCGGTGGCCACCAACGCCGGGCAGATCAAGACCGGCGCCCCGGCGCGCAGCGAGCGGGTCGCCAAGTACAACCAGCTGCTGCGCATCGAGGAGGAACTCGACGACGCCGCCGTGTACGCGGGCGTGTCGGCCTTCCCGCGCTTCGCCGCGCGCGGCTAGTCTGCCCCAGTGTCCCGCGAATCCGAGCAGCAGCGTCCAAAGGCCAAGAAGGCGGCCAAAGCCGACAGGCCCGAGCGCCGTACTGCCCGGAAGACGGGACCCTCCGGCACGGGCACGGGCCGCACCCCCCGGGTGCGGCCCATGCTCACCAGCCGAGCGGCCATCCTCGCGCTCGTGATGTGCGTGATCGCGCTCAGCCTGGCCTACCCGCTGCGCGAGTACATCGCCCAGCGCGCCCAGCTCGCCGAACTCCGGGAGGAGCGCGCGCGCATGGAGCAGAGCGTGCGGGACCTGCGCCAGCGCGAGGAGGAGATGACCCAGGACTCCTACGTGGAGCGCGAGGCCCGCGTCCGGCTGCACTACCAGTACCCCGGCGAGACCGCCTACATCGTCATCCCGCCCGACTCCGAGGACGAGGACGAGGCCGACACCGGTCCCAGCGAGCCCTGGTTCACCGCCCTGTGGCGCTCGGTGGAGGAGGCCGACAGCCCGCCGTCCGACGACGGGCTCTGAGCCCTCCGTGTGCCCTCAGAGCAGGGCGCCCGCGGCCCACGCCCCCGCCGCCAGCGCGACCAGCGCGCAGCCCCCGGTCAGGGCCGCGTAGCCGCCGGCGGCCAGAGCGCGCCCCTCCCGGACGAGGGAGAGGACCTCGTGGGAGAACGTCGAGTACGTGGTCAGCGCGCCGCAGAACCCGACGGAGAGCAGGGCCCACAGCCGGGGGGAGACGGTCGCCGCCCCCGCGGCGCCGACCAGCAGGCCCAGCAGCAGTGTGCCCGCGACGTTCACGGTGAACGTGCCCCAGGGCAGCCCCGCGCCGACCGCGCGGGAGACGGCCCGGTCCACCAGGTAGCGCAGGGCCGCGCCCGCGCCGCCGCCCAGGCCGACGAGCCACACCTCCCAGTTCACGACCGCCTCCCACGTCCCAGGGCGCGGACCGCGCGCCCCGTGGCCCACGCGCCCAGGGCGGTTCCGGCCACCGCCCCGACCAGCGTGAGCGCCATGTAGGCCGCGGCCTCGGCGACCCGCCCGGACGCCGCCAGCGTCCCCGTGTCCAGGACGTGGGCCGAGTAGGTGGTGAACCCGCCCAGGAAGCCGGTGCCGAGCAGCTGCCTGACCCAGGGCGGCGCGGGCCGGGGACCGGCGACGGCCGTGACCAGGACACCGATGAGCACCGAACCCGCGAGGTTGACGGCCAGGGTGGCCAGCGGCAGCCCGCCGTCGGGGGTCGGCCAGGCCTGCGCCACCAGGTGGCGGGCCACCGCCCCCGCGGCCCCGCCGCAGGCGGCGATCCCGGCCATGGCGGCCACGTCCCGCGCACGGAGGGGGACAGGTCCGGGCGGGGTACTCACGTCGACGTCTCCCCTCGGCGGCTCCGGCGCGCGGGAACCGGTGTGGTGGTGTGCGCTGACGGCCCGCGCCCGCCTGTCCGCGGCGAGGACCCGCGCGCGGACCGCCGGTGGACCGTCCGCGCCCGCGGGTGCGCGTGCGGCCCTATGCTGGGTGCGCCATGACTTCCGCAGATCAGCCCGCGCCCGGGCACGCCGCCGGGCGCCCCGCCCCGGTCGCCGGGCGCGACACCGCCGCCGTCGAACTCCAACTGGGCCGCCCGCCGCGCGGCGTACGCGCGATCGCGCACCGCTGCCCCTGCGGCCTGCCCGACGTGGTGCGCACCGCGCCCCGGCTGGAGAGCGGCGAGCCCTTTCCGACCCTGTACTACCTGACCTGCCCGCGCGCCGCCTCGGCCATCGGCCGGATGGAGAACGAGGGCCGCATGCGCCGCATGCAGGAGCGCCTGGGCGAGGACCCCGAGCTCCGGGCCGCCTACACCCGGGCGCACGAATCCTACCTGGCCGAGCGCGCCGAGCAGGCGCGGCTGGACGGCGTCGAGCCGCTGCCCGAGGGCATGCAGAGCACCGGTGGCATGCCCACCCGGGTCAAGTGCCTGCACGCGCTGGTCGCCCACGAGCTGGCCGAGCCGGGGACCAACCCCTTCGGCGCCGAGGCGCTGGAGGAACTGCCGCACTGGTGGGACAGGGGCCCGTGCGTGTGTGTCGACGAGGACGCCCCCGGGGGCGACGAAGGGAGCATGCCATGAGCGGTGTCGCGGCCATCGACTGCGGAACCAACTCCGTCCGACTGCTGATCGCCGACGTCGTCCACGTGGGCGACGACGAGGTGCAGGTGGTCGACGTCGACCGGCGCATGGAGATCGTGCGCCTGGGCGAGGGCGTGGACGAGACCGGGGCGTTCGCGCCCCAGGCGCTGGAGCGCACCTTCGAGGCGCTGCGCGGGTACGCCGAGGCCATCGAGGCGCACGGCATCGCCCTGGGCCCGGACGCGGTGCGCATGGTCGCCACCAGCGCCACCCGGGACGCGAGCAACCGCCAGGTCTTCGTCGACGGCGTGCGCGACATCCTCGGCGTGGAGCCCGAGGTGGTCACCGGCCTGGACGAGGCCGAGCTGTCCTTCGTGGGCGCCACCGCCGAGCTGGAGGCCGAGGGCCCGGGCGAGGACCTGGCCCCGCCGTTCCTGGTCGTGGACATCGGCGGCGGCTCCACCGAGTTCGTCCTGGGCGGCGCCCTGTCCGGGGACGACGGCGGCGAGCTGGTCCGCGCGTCGCTGTCGGTGGACATCGGCTGCGTGCGCATGACCGAGCGCCACCTGCGCGGCGACCCTCCCACGGCGGAGGAGGTCGCGGCGGCGACCGCCGACATCGAGGCCGCGCTGGACGAGGTCGAGCGGGTGGTCCCGCTGCGCGAGGCCGCCTCGGTCGTGTGCGTCGCGGGCACCGCGACCACGGTCGCCGGTATCGCCCTGGACCTGTCCGAGTACGACCCCGAGCGCATCCACCACACCCGCGTGGGCGTCGCCGACCTGGAGCGCATCACCGGGGAGCTGCTCAAGGCCACCTCGCGGGAGCGGTCGCTGATCGGCGTCATGCACCCGGGCCGGGTGGACGTCATCGGCGCGGGCGCGCTCGTGCTGTCCCGGGTGCTCGCCCGCACGGGAGCCGACTCCTTCACGGCCAGCGAGCACGACATCCTCGACGGCGTGGCCTGGAGCCTGGTCGTGTGACACCGCCTCCGGGAGGCGCCCCGCGGGGCGCCTCCCGGAGCGCGTGCAAGGGCTCCCCGGGTGAGACGTGTCACCTCCCAGGGGCCTTGTGAATGCTTTCACAACTGCTTTGACCTGCGAAAACGCCGGTAAGGTGAAGCGGGAAGTGGTCGGAAGGTGAGCCGGTGTGAACCTTCTCTGTCGGCGGGGGCTTGTGAAAGAATGCACAAGCGGAGGGACGAAGCACCTCGTTCCGACCCGGGCGGCACCCCGCCGCGACCGCGGCGCGGGCGACCGAAGACCGTGACGACCTCGCGGCCCCTGGGAAGGGGCACCACACAGAAGAACCGTTAGGGCGGAAATGCGATGACCGAGAGCAGGAACTACCGGCTGGTACACGGCGGAGGGGACGACGCGGAGATCCCGCACATCCTCATCGTCGGTGGCGGTTACCTCGGGATGTACACCGCGAGGCGGCTGGAGAAGAAGCTCGGGGCGGGCGAGGCGCGGATCACCGTCATCGACCCGAACTCCTACATGACCTACCAGCCCTTCCTGCCCGAGACCGCGTCCGGCAGCATCTCGCCCCGACACGTGGTCGTCCCGCTGCGCAAGGTCTTCAAGCGGGTCCGCGTCCTGGGCGGCAGGGTCGTGCGCATCGACCACGCCGACCGCACGGTCCGCTACGAGCCCAACGTCGGCGAGGCCGAGACCCTCGCCTACGACTACCTCGTCATGGCCGCCGGAGCGGTCTCGCGCACCCTGCCCATCCCCGGCCTGGCCGAGTGGGGCATCGGGATCAAGACGGTCGAGGAGGCCGCCTTCCTGCGCAACCACGTCCTGGACCAGCTCTCCATCGCCGACTCCACCGACGACGAGGCCATCCGTCGCAAGGCGCTGAACTTCGTCTTCGTCGGCGGCGGCTTCGCCGGGGCCGAGGCCATCGCCGAGCTGGAGGACATGGTCCGCGACGCCGTGCGCCACCACCCCTCGATCGGCCTGGAGGACGTGCAGTTCTACCTCATCGAGGCGGCTGACAAGATCCTTCCCGAGGTCGGCCCCGAGGTCGGCGGCAAGGCGCTCAACCAGCTGCGCCGCCGCGGCATCGACGTCCGGCTCAAGACCTTCCTGGAGTCGGCGGCCGACCAGCACATCAAGCTGAGCGACGGCACCGAGTTCGACTCGGGCACACTGGTGTGGACCGCGGGCGTCAAGCCCAGCCCGGTCGTGGCCGCCAGCGACCTGCCGCTCGGCCCCAAGGGCCACCTGGACACCAGCGAGTACCTGGCCGTCAACGGCGTGGAGAACGCCTTCGCGGGCGGCGACAACGCGCAGGTGCCCGACGGCAACGGCGGCTACTACCCGCCCAACGCCCAGAACGCGGTCCGCCAGGCCCCGGTCCTGGCCGACAACGTGATCGCCGCCCTGCGCGGCACCGAGCCCAAGGCCTACCGCCACAAGAACCTGGGCGCGGTCGCCGGGCTCGGCGTCCACAAGGGCGCCGCCCAGCTGTTCGGCAAGATCAAGCTCAACGGCCGCCTGGCCTGGTACGCGCACCGGTCCTACCACCTGTTCGCGGTCCCGACCTTCAACCGCAAGATGCGCGTGCTCTCGGACTGGACGCTCGCCCTCTTCCTGCGCCGCGACTACGCCGCGCTTCCGGAGATGGCCGAGCCCCGCCAGGCCTTCGAGGAGGCCAGCCACCCGCAGATCGAGGACGGTCGCCTCCGCAGGGTCAGCTGACCGGACGGGACGCGCCGGCGGGCGCGACCTCCGCGACAGGCGCGCGAAACGACCGGCTTCCCGGAGGGGAGCCGGTCGTTTCCTGTCCCAATGCGGCCAAGCCAAGTCAAAGTGGGCAATCAGCCCGCCCGGTATGATGGGCCACGCCCTCGTAGCCCAATGGAAGAGGCAGGCCCCCTAAAAGGGTCACAAGTGTCGGTTCGAGTCCGACCGGGGGTACCCACGGCACCAGTCCCGACGACGCCTGCTCACCGAGCGGGCGTCGTGTGTTTTCCGAGGTGGACGCCGCCCCGTGGTGCTCCCGCCGCCCCGGCCACACCGCTCTGGGCCCCTGCCGCCCTGTGCCCCCGTTGGCCTGTGCTTCTGTTGCCCAGGGGCCCGCAGCCCCGTGCGCCCCTCGGGTGGCGGCGGGCCCTCAGGGCGTCGGTCCCTGCTGCGGTCCCTGCTGCTCCATCAACAGCTGCAACTGCGTGAACAGGCGCTCGCCGGGATCCCCCAGGTCGATCCCGCTCACCGACGCCGCCCGGCGCACCCGGTACCGCAGCGTGTTCGGGTGGATGTGCAGCCGCTCCGCCGCCGCCCGCGCGTCCCCGAACGCCTCCAGGTAGGCCAGCAGGGAGTGCACCAGGTCGGCGCCGCCCGCACGGTCGTGCTCGATCAGCCGGCTCACCCGCGGGTCCCGCAGCGACGGGTCCTCGCGCAGCCGCGCCAGCGTCTCGCTGACCAGCACCCGAGAGCGCACGTCGGAGATGGTCGCCACGTCCCAGCCCGGACTCCGGTCCGGGGAGCGGTCCATCGCGTCCAGGACCCGGTCCGCCTCCGCACGCGAGTCCGGTACGTCCCCCAGCCGCTCCACCAGCGACCCCACCGCCGCGTGCACCTCCAGTCCCAGCGCCGCGCGCGCCGCCGCCACCGTCTTGCGGGTCAGCGCCAGCACCGACTGCTCCACCCCGCGCCGCCCCTCCCGGGCGCGCGCCAGATCCGGCAGCAGCACGTAGACCCGCCCGCCCAGCGCGGTCACCAGGGCGCTGCGCCGGTAGGCCGCGGTGTGCACCGACACCAGATCGATCAGCTGGCGGCGGCGCAGCTCGCGCTCGGGCCGGTCGGGGCGCTCCTCCGCCGCGCCCACCGACCCTCCGACCAGAGCGAACGCCACCACCAGCGCACCCCGGTCGGTGCGCACCTCCACGGTGTCGGCCAGCGCGCTGGCGTCGATCCGCCCCTCCAGAAGGCTCGACAGCAGGTCCTCGCGCAGCCGCAGTCCCGCGCTGGCCTGCGTGCGCTGGCGGATCATCTGCAGCGCGGTGGTGCGCGCCGCGCCCAGCAGGGCCTCCTCCGCGTGCTCGGCCAGCGGCCGGTCCCCCTCCTGCACCCAGATCGCGCCCAGCGGCTGGCGCCCCGCGTGGATGCCCACGGCCAACCGGCGCCTGATGCCCAGGTCGGGGTGTTCGTCCACCCGCACCACCTCCTCGCCCGCGCGCAGCTTGGCGAACACCCCCCACTCGCGCAGCAGCGCCAGGTACGACTCCGGGCCGCGCCGCCCCAGCACCGACAGCCGCCGCAGCTCGTCCACCTCGGCACCGCTGGAGTAGGCCAGCACCCGGCTCGCCGCGTCCTCGATGCTCACCAGCCCGCCCGTGAGCCGGGCGATGGTCTGCGCCATGGAGAACAGGTCGCCGCCGGACTCGCTCAGGTCCTCCGAGGCGGTCAGGCGGGCGTCGTCCAGGATGGACCGGCACACCGACTGCAACTGGTCCCAGCGCACCTCGGGGCGCACGGCGAGCAGCGCGATCCCCGCCTCCTGTGCCTCGGTGCGCAGCGCACGTGCCTCGTCGCCGCCCCCGGGCCGGGGGCGGCCGGGCCGCGTCCCCGCGGGCGGCGGCAGCACCTCCTCCGGCGCCGCGTGCGCGCTGGTCTTGACGGCGACGGCCGTGGCGCCCTGCTCGGCCAGCGTCCTGACCAGGCGCCGCGCGGAGGCGCCCCGCGCCCCGATCAGCAGCACCAGGTCCCCCTCGCGCGCCTCCGTGCGGTCCTCCGGGTCGAGGATGACGACGTTGTCCACCTGGACATCGAGTCCGTCCGGGGCTGCGGCCACGTCCACGACGGGATCGCCGAGGGCCAGCAGTAGCCCGCGCAGGGGCAGGCCTGTGGTCCTGTCATCGGCTGAACCAGCCTGAACAGGCGGAACCTCCGGCCTCGGTGTCGGTCGGGGTGCCCCGCCACCGGATGCGGGGGGCGGGTCTGATGCTGGGCGGTCATTACTCATGTGTGTCCCATTTTGTCCTGGAGAACAAATAAGGCGGGCAAAGAGTGGCCTGGTCCACAAGGTTCGCACGCCCTGGTTCTGGGAGCGTTGAGTCAGCCAACCCTGCTTGTTTCAGGGACATTCTTCACCGGGAAGGTGCCCATGGACGCCGTGACCAACGTCCCTCTGCCGCAGAACGAGCCGGTTCTGTCCTACGCGCCCGGCAGCGCCGAGCGCGAGGAGCTCGTGGCCAAGCTGGAGGAGCTCGGCAGCCGGAGCATCGACCTGCCGATGCGCATCGGCGGCGAGAGCCGCATGGGCGGCGGCGAGCCCATCGACGTCGTACAGCCGCACCGCCACGCCGCGGTCCTGGGCACCATGCGCAACGCCACCCGTGAGGACGCCCGCGACGCCGTCGCCGCCGCCAAGGCCGCCGCCCCCGCCTGGCGCGCGATGTCCTTCGACGACCGCGCCGCCATCCTCCTGCGCGCCGCCGAACTGCTCTCCGGCCCCTGGCGCGCCACCATCAACGCCGCCACCATGCTCGGCCAGTCCAAGACCGTGCAGCAGGCGGAGATCGACTCGGCCTGCGAGCTGATCGACTTCTGGCGCTTCAACGTCTCCTACGCCCGCGACCTGATCGCCCAGCAGCCGCTGAGCGTCAAGGGCGTGTGGAACCGCATGGAGCAGCGCCCCCTGGAGGGGTTCGTCTACGCGATCACCCCCTTCAACTTCACCGCCATCGCGGGCAACCTGCCCACCGCCCCGGCCCTGATGGGCAACGTGGTCGTGTGGAAGCCGTCCCCGACCCAGCAGTTCGCCGCCGAGCTGACCATGCGCCTGCTGGAGGAGGCGGGCATGCCCCCCGGCGTCATCAACATGGTCACCGGTGACGGCCTCGCCGTCTCCGACGTCGCCCTCAACGACCCGGAGCTGGCCGGTGTGCACTTCACCGGTTCGACCAGGACCTTCCAGCACCTGTGGAAGAGCGTGGGCGAGAACATCGCCAACTACCGCTCCTACCCGCGCATCGTCGGCGAGACCGGCGGCAAGGACTTCATCGTCGCCCACTCCTCGGCCGACCCCGAGGTCCTGCGCACCGCCATCGTGCGCGGCGCCTTCGAGTACCAGGGCCAGAAGTGCTCGGCCGCCTCGCGGGCCTTCGTCGCCCGCTCGGTGTGGGAGCAGGTCCGCGACGACCTCGTCGCCGAGACCGAGGCCCTGACCATGGGCGACGTCACCGACCTGTCCAACTTCGTCGGTGCCGTCATCGACCGCCGCGCCTTCGACAAGCTGGCCAAGGTCCTGGAGGACGCCAAGTCCGACCCGACCCTGACCGTCCTGGCGGGCGGCACCGCCGACGACTCCGTCGGCTACTTCGTGCGCCCCACCATCATCGAGGGCACCGACCCGTCCCACGACGTGTTCCGCACCGAGTACTTCGGACCGGTCGTCGCCGTCCACGTCTACGAGGACGAGAAGTTCGACGAGGTCCTCAAGGTCGTCGACGAGGGCTCGGCCTACGCCCTGACCGGCGCCGTCCTGGCCCGGGACCGCGCCGCCGTGGCCAAGGCCAGCGAGGCCCTGCGCTTCGCCGCGGGCAACTTCTACGTCAACGACCGCCCGACCGGCTCCATCGTGGGCCAGCAGCCCTTCGGCGGCGGGCGCGCCTCCGGCACCAACGACAAGGCCGGTTCGGCGCAGAACCTGTCCCGCTGGTCCAGCCCGCGCGCCATCAAGGAGACCTTCGTCGCGCCGACGGTCTCCTCCTACCCCCACCAGGGCTGACGGCGGTTCCCGGGCCCCCTCCCGTCCTGAGGGGGCCCGGAGCCCGCCCGCATCCACCGGCGCGGCCGGAACGAACCCGCCGCGCCCCGTCCGCGCCAGCCCACCGGCTCGCGCACGTCCTTCCCGAGGTCACCATGCTTCGCAAACCCCTGCTGCTCGCCGCCAGGTCCCAGACCTGCCGCACCATCGTCGAGCGCACTCCCGTCACCCGGGCCATGGTCAAGCGGTTCGTCGCGGGCTCCACCCAGGAGGAAGCGCTCCCCGTGGTCGGGGAGCTGGCCCGGGACCGCCACGTCACCCTGGACTTCCTGGGCGAGGACACCACCGACACGGCCCAGGCCGAGGCGACGGTGACCGCCTACCGGGACCTGCTGGCCGCGCTGGGCGAGGCGGGTCTGGCCGAGCGCGCCGAGGTCTCGGTCAAGCTCTCGGCCGTGGGCCAGTTCCTCAACAGCGACGGCGAGAAGATCGCCCTGGACAACGCCCGCCAGATCGCCGAGGCGGCCCGGGCGGTCGGCACCACGGTGACCCTGGACATGGAGGACCACACCACCACCGACTCCACGCTGGGCATCCTGCGCGAACTGCGCCAGGACTTCCCCTTCGTGGGCGCGGTGCTCCAGGCCTACCTGCGCCGCACCGAGGCCGACTGCCGTGACCTGAGCGGGGCCGGTTCGCGCGTGCGCCTGTGCAAGGGCGCCTACGACGAGCCCGAGTCGGTGGCCTTCCGAGACAAGGCCGAGGTGGACAAGGCCTACGTGCGCGCGCTGCGCGTGCTGATGGAGGGCGAGGGCTACCCGATGGTGGCCTCGCACGACCCGCGCATGATCGCCATCGCCGGTGCGCTGGCCGCCGCCAACGGCCGCGGCGAGGACGGGTTCGAGTACCAGATGCTCTACGGCATCCGCGACGCCGAGCAGGTCCGGCTGGCCGCCGAGGGCAACCGGATGCGGGTCTACGTGCCCTACGGCGACGAGTGGTACGGCTACTACATGCGCCGTCTGGCGGAGCGTCCGGCGAACATGCTCTTCTTCGCCCGGTCCCTGGTCACGCGCGGTTGACACGGTCGGCGCGGCCCCGCCGCGCCGTGTCTGAACAGTGACCTTGCCCGTGGAACTCCGGATGAGGCGCGTACGTTACCTTGTGGGCAGCAATCCACGCGTGAAAGGGTCTTGACTAGACATGCGGATGCGGAGTTCCAACCCCGTCCTCAAGCGGGCGCTCCAGCAGGCCGGTCCTGCCGGGAACGCCCAGCGGGGGCTCAACGGCCAGCCGGGTTACGGCTACGGTCAGCAGCAGGGCTATGGCCAGTCGGGGTACGGACAACCGTACCCGCAGCAGGGCTATGGCCAGCCCTACCCCCAGCAGGGTTACGCTCAGCCGTACCCCCAGCAGGGCTACCCCGGCGGCCCGGTGCAGAGCGCCGACAGCCAGCCGATGACCATCGACGACGTGGTCGTGCGCACCGGTATGACGCTCGGTGTGGTCGCGGCCTTCGCCGTCGTCAACTACTTCCTCTTCAGCTCGGCTCCGGGCATCGCCGTGGCGCTCACCCTCGTGGGCGCGCTCGGCGGCCTGGTGCTGGGCCTGGTGATCTCCTTCAAGCAGATCACCAACCCCGTCGCCATCCTGAGCTACGCCGCCCTGGAGGGCCTGCTCGTCGGCGGCATCTCCGCGATCCTGGCCACCAGCCTGACGGCCACCACCGGTGACGCCGGTGCGGGCGGCACGCTCGTGACCCAGGCGGTACTGGGCACCGTCGTGGTGTTCGCCGTGATGCTCGCCCTGTACAAGTTCCGCATCATCAAGGTGACCGACGGCTTCGTCAAGGTCGTCACGTACGCGGTGCTCGGCGCCGCGGCCCTGATGCTGGTCAACTTCGTGGCCAGCTTCTTCATCGCGGGCGGCATCGGCCTGCGCGAGCCCAGCCCGCTGGGCCTGCTCATCGGCCTGGTGTTCGTGGTCCTGGCCGCGCTGACCCTGGCCGTGGAGTTCCGCGGCATCGAGGAGGGCCTCAACGCCGGCATCCCCAACAAGTTCGCCTGGCAGTTCGCCTTCGGCCTGACCGTCTCCCTGGTCTGGCTCTACATCGAGATCCTGCGCCTGCTCTGGATCATCAAGTCGATCTTCGCGGAGTAGTCCCCGGCCGACGCGCGGAGGTCTCCTGCGGTCGCCCACGGCGTCCGCACACCCACGCGAGGGGCCGCCACCCGGATATCCGTCCGGGCGGCGGCCCCTTCGCCGTGGTCGGCGAGCCCGCGGCGCGCTCAGGCCTTCCCGCGCCGGGGCGCGGGGATGGAGCGGTTCCTGCGGCGGCGGTCGTACTCCGTCACGAGGGCCTGCGCGTACCACTGGGGCAACTCGTACTCGTCGGCGAGCCAGTTCGACCGGTCCTGGCAGCGCACCAGGCCCGGCCCCCCGTCGAGGGCGTCGAACCACTCGTGGAGTTCCCGGCCGGTGACGACCGGGATGCGTTCGATGAGCTTGGCGTGGATCTCCGGCGAGTGGGTTACCGACATGGGCACCTCCGGCAGCGCGTTGGCGTGTGGCACTTACCTGCGACCCTGCATCAGGATCACGTTGTGGACAAGCCCCGGTCACCAGCTTTTACCTTGCCGGTGTGAGAACGTTCGTCTTGAGGGGCTTCCCAGACGAACCCTTCTGTGGCAGACGGGTTTCCGCGCGTGTTCCGTCGACGGAAGGGCCGCCCTGCGGCTGTGCGACAAAGCGTCCGGAACGCGGTCGCCAGAGGCGGCGCGGGCCTGTCGCGGTGTGGACCGGCCGAGAGGGGCCGGACACGGCGAGGGGCCCGGAAGCACCACTGGAACCCCAGCGGCGCGTTCCGGGCCCGGGACCGCGAGGGGGCGTCAGCTCAGGCGCTCGAAGACGGCGGCCATGCCCTGGCCGCCGCCGACGCACATGGTCTCCAGACCGAAGGTCCGGTCGTGGAAGCGCAGGCCGTTGATCAGCGTGCCGGTGATGCGGGCGCCGGTGCTGCCGAACGGGTGGCCGATCGCGATGGCGCCGCCGTTGACGTTGAGCTGGGAGTCGATGTCGATGCCCAGCTGGTCGGCGGAGGGCAGCACCTGCGCGGCGAAGGCCTCGTTGATCTCGACCAGGTCGATGTCGCCCATGGCCATGTTGGCGCGGGCCAGCGCCTGCCGGGAGGCCTCCACCGGGCCCAGGCCCATGATCTCCGGGCTCAGACCGGTCACGCCGGTGGACACGATGCGGGCCAGCGGGGTGATGCCCAGCTGGGCGGCCTTGGTGTCGCTCATGACGACCACGGCCGAGGCGCCGTCGTTGAGCGGGCAGGCGTTGCCCGCGGTGACGGTGCCGTCGGGGCGGAACACCGGCTTGAGCTCGGAGACCTTCTCGTAGGTGGTGCCGCGGCGGATGCCGTCGTCGGTGCTGACCACGGTGCCGTCGGGCAGGGTCACCGGGGTGATCTCGCGCTCCCAGAAGCCGTTGTCCAGGGACTTCTCGGCGAGGTTCTGCGAGCGCACCGCGAACTCGTCCTGGCGCTGGCGCGAGACGCCGGTGGTCTGGGCGACGTTCTCGGCGGTCTGGCCCATCGCGATGTAGGCGTCGGGAAGGTTGCCGTCCTCGCGCGGGTCGGTCCAGGCCCCGGCGCCGCCCTCGGCGCGCTTGGCGGTGCGGGCCTTGGCGTCGTCGAAGAGCGGGTTCTCGTTGGCGCCGTCGTCGCTGCTGCCGTTGACGAACCGGCTGACGGTCTCCACGCCCGCGGAGACGAAGACGTCGCCCTCGCCCGCCTTGATGGCGTGGTAGGCCATCCGGGTGGTCTGGAGGGAGGAGGAGCAGTAGCGGGTGACCGTGGTGCCCGGGACGGTGTCCAGTCCCAGCTGGACGGCCACGACGCGGGCCATGTTGAAGCCCTGCTCGCCACCGGGCAGGCCGCAGCCGAGCATCAGGTCGTCGATGCTCCGGGGGTCCAGCTCGGGGACCTTGTCCAGCGCCGCGCGGACGATCTGGGTGGTCAGGTCGTCCGGCCGGATGTCCTTGAGCGAGCCCTTGAAGGCGCGGCCGATGGGGGAGCGGGCGGTTGCGACGATGACTGCTTCGGGCATGGCTGCGTCCCTAACGGTTGAGGTGCTGCGTGTGGAGCTGTGGATCCGCAGGGCCGGGCGACCTGCTCCGGCCTCGGTTGTTACTGCCCAGTAAACCCGGCCGGGGCCCCCGCACGCCACCCGGGGTCGGCGTTCAGCCGCCCTCCCCGGAACGGTCGGCGTTCTCGGCCGTGCCCACCTCGGCCGCCCCGTCCGGATGCCCGCGGGCGCCCCGGAGGTGGAACGGGCCCCGGACGAGCGCGGCCCAGCGCCCGCGCGTACCGGGTGTGTTCCCGCTGACCTGGGTGTCCACGCGGGAGACCTCCGTTCCGGGGGTCTGGGCGGCGATCACGGCCGCGCGGTCCACCGGAAGGACGCCGCTGCTGCGCTCGGCGTCGTCCAGCTCGGGCAGCAGTCCCAGGGCGGCGCAGGCCGAGGGCAGGACGGCGAAGGCGGCCTGCGAGTACCCGAGAGCTGACGGATGAAAACGGTCAGGTCCGAACATGGAGCCAGGATCTGTCCGAAAATCGTCGGCCAGGACGTCGCTCATGGAGACCGCGCGGCCTCCGGCCTCGGTGACCGCGATGACCTGGGCGGCGGCGAGCTGGCGGGAGGCGAGGCGGGCCACCGAACGCAGCGGCCAGCCGATGGGCCGGACGGTGCCCAGGTCGGGGCAGGTGCCCACCACCACCTGCGTGCCGTGGCCGACCAGCTGGCGGACGGTCTCGCGGAGCTGGCCGACGGCGTCGTTGGGGCGCACGCGGCGGATGACGTCGTTGGCGCCGACGAAGATGACCGCGAGGTCGTAGCGGGCGGCCTCCCCCAGGGCGCGGGAGCGCTCGATCTGGGCGGCCAGGTTGGCCGAGGTGGTGCCGGGGGAGGCGGTGCAGCGCAGGCGCACGGGGCGCTCGGCCGCCGCCGCGAGCCCCGAGGCCAGGAGGACGCCGGGGGTCTGGTCGGCCCGCTCGACCGCGAACCCGGCGGCGGTGGAGTCGCCCATCATCAGCATGCGGATCGGGGGCCCGGAACCCTCGCCGTAGACGCCGTTGACCACGGGCCTGTCCCAGCGGGGGGAGCCGACCGCGCGCCGGGCCAGCCTGGCCTGGAGGTAGAGGAGCGCGACGGTGCCGCCGCCGACGAGCGTGAGCCCGCCGCCGCCGAACGCGGTGGCAGCGGCGATCCGTCTTGCGCGTGCGGCTCGCAGCATCGGACACCCCCGAGGCTCGGACCCGCCTGCCCTGGGCGGGACGGATACGAGCGAGGTTACCGGTGGGGAACCCCGGAATCACGTACCTGCGCGGTACACAATCCGCGCCCCGGGGTGAGGGGACCGGCATGGGCGGGACAGGGGCGGACGGTGGCTCGACCAGGTCACCGTCGGTGCCCGGCGGGGCAGGCCGTACCGGACGACCCCTCCGGCGGTCCCGCCGCGGGCGGCCCGGCCGCGGTCCTAGCCGACCACGCCGGTCAGCTCGTAGCCCGCCTCCTCGACGGCGGTCCGCACCTCGGCGATGCCGATCTCCCTCTCACTGGTCACCGTGACCCGGTCGCCTTCGACGTCCACCACCACGGCGGTGACGCCCTCGACGCGCTCCAGTTCCTCGGTGACGAAGCCCTCGCAGTGCCCGCAGGCCATGCCGGTGACGGTGTAGGTGCGCGTGGTCACGCCGACACCTCCCGCGCGCCGGACGCCGAGTCGTCCGCCCTCCCGGAGGCGGCCCGGTCCTCCATCCGGGTGAGCATGGTGGCCTCGCGCATCCTGCCGTCGGGGGCGAACCGGCCGAAGAAGTACACGTCGATGACCAGGTCCTTCCGGCCCCGCTGGACGTACAGGGTGTAGCGGGCGGCGAGTCGGTCGCCGTCCGCCATCGCCTCGTGCACCTCCATCCGGGACGTGCCCGGCCTCTTACGCGAGGGGCGCGCGTGGGCGATGAGCCTGTCCCGGTCCATCCGGTGCCCGTCGGCGACCTGCACGACGTCCGGGGTGTGGTAGCGGTCGACGACCGCCGCCAGGTCCTCCTCTCCGTACGCGACCTCCTCCCCGAAGCCGGTGAAGAAGTCGGTGATGAACCGCTGGGGGTCGGTGCCGTCGAACGGAATCACGGTGCTCCCTGTCATGTCGCACGCCTCCGATGCAAGTCTTACAGTCTGTACGATATGCATCGTTCGCCAACTTTGACAAGGCGTAAGAATTGTCTTCCTCTTCCCACCGCCGAGCCGACGCCCGCCGCAGCAGGGCCGCGATCCTGGACGCGGCGGTCCGCCTGCTCGACGAACGCCCCGACGCCAGCGTCGAGAACGTCGCCGCCGCGGCGGGCGTGACCCGCCAGACCGTCTACGCCCACTTCCCGTCCCGGGCGCGGCTGCTGGGGGCGGCCCTGGACCGGGTCACCGAGGAGGCCGTGGCCGCGATGGACGCCGCCGACCTCGACTCCGGGTCCGCCGCGGACGCCCTGCTGCGGCTGGCCGAGGCCAGCTCCCGGGCCGCCGACCGGTATCCACGGCTCATGCGCGCCGTCGGTTCGCACCCGGCGGACCCGGAGGCCGACGCCGAGCGCCACGCGCCGGTCGCCGACCGGCTGGGACGGGTGGTCCGGCGCGGTCAGGGGAGCGGGGAGTTCGACTCCCGGCTCCCCGCCGACTGGCTGGTCGCGGTCGTCGTCGCCCTCGGGCACGCCGCGGCCGCCGAGGCGGACGCGGGGCGGCTGTCCCGGGAGGAGGCGGCCGAAGCGCTCCGCCCCACCCTGCTGCGGGCGCTCGGCCACCGCCCGGCCCAGCCGTCCTCCGAGGGGGACCACCGGTTTCCTGAGGCCGCAGAACCCGCTGGTGGAGACCATTAGAGTCTGAACTGAGACGGGCCGGACCGGCCCAGGGCCCCGGACTCGCCACCGGGGCGAGGACATGGCGGGCCGAAACCCGGTCGCCAAGACGCAGAGGGAGCGCAAGTGCGGGTATACGACTCACTGATCGATCTGGTCGGGGACACTCCGCTCGTCCGTTTGAACAAGGTCACCCAGGTCCTCGGCCCGAACGCCCCGACGGTCCTCGCCAAGGTCGAGTACTTCAACCCGGGCGGCTCGGTCAAGGACCGTATCGCGCTGCGCATGGTCGAGGCCGCCGAGAAGAGCGGCGAGCTCAGGCCGGGCGGCACCATCGTCGAGCCGACCTCGGGCAACACCGGCATCGGCCTGGCCATCGTGGCCCAGGAGAAGGGCTACCGCTGCGTCTTCGTCTGCCCGGACAAGGTCGGCCCGGACAAGCTCTCGGTCCTGCGCGCCTACGGGGCCGAGGTCGTGGTCTGCCCGACCACCGTCGCCCCCGACCACCCCGAGTCCTACTACTCCGTCTCCGACCGGTTGGCCACCGAGATCCCCGGCGCCTGGAAGCCCAACCAGTACGAGAACACGAACAACCCGGAGTCGCACTACCACAGCACCGGTCCCGAGATCTGGGAGCAGACCGAGGGCCGCATCACCCACTTCGTGGCGGGCATCGGCACCGGCGGAACCATCAGCGGCACCGGCCGCTACCTCAAGGAGGTCTCCGGCGGCTCGGTGCGCGTCGTCGGCGCCGACCCCGAGGGCTCGGTCTACTCCGGCGGTTCGGGCCGCCCGTACCTGGTCGAGGGCGTGGGCGAGGACATCTGGCCCGGCACCTACGACACCTCGGTGTGCGACGACATCGTGGCGGTCAGCGACAAGGACTCCTTCCTCATGACCCGGCGCCTGGCCCGTGAGGAGGCCCTGCTGGTCGGCGGCTCCTGCGGCCTGGCCGTCGAGGCGGCCCTGCGCGTGGCCCGGGACGCCGGTCCCGACGACGTCATCGTCGTGCTGCTGCCCGACGGCGGCCGCGGCTACCTCGGCAAGATCTTCAACGACGAGTGGATGGCCGACTACGGCTTCCTGTCCGCCGAGACCGAGGAGGCCACGGCGGGCCAGGTGCTGGCCGCCAAGGGCGGCGAGATGCCCGACTTCGTGCACGCCCATCCGGACGAGACCGTCGGCACGGCCGTGGCCATCATGCGCGAGTACGGCGTCTCCCAGCTGCCGGTGATGAAGGAGGAGCCCCCGGTCATGGCCGCCGAGGTGGTCGGCTCCATCGCCGAGCGCGACCTTCTCGACGCCCTCTTCGACGGCCGCGCCGAGCTGGAGGACCTGGTGGAGACCCACATGGGCAGGCCGCTGGCCACCGTGGGCACCGGCACGCCGGTGAGCGACTGCGTCCGCCTGCTGCGCGGGTCCGGCGCCCTGGTGGTGCTGCGCGACGGCAAGCCGGTGGGCATCCTCACCCGCCAGGACCTGCTGGCCCACCTGTCCGGCTGATCCCGTCCGCGGGAGCCCCCGCGGGGCCGCCACGGGGCCCGGACTGCGCTCGAACCGAGCGCGGTTCGGGCCCCGCTGTGTACCGACCGGACATGTCAGCGCATACTCGAACACTGCTAATGTTCGCGACAGTTACTGGTAGGTAATAAATGGGGGCACGCGTGTCGCGGCTGTTGTCCTGGATTCTCCGCTCCGTCTGGTCGTACGCCCGTACCAAGGCCGAAATCCGTGCCGACTCCAGGGCGGCCCGCAGGTTCGCGCGCTTCGGCACGGGCTCGGCGATCGCCTTCCCCACGGCCACCCTCTACGGCGAGCCCTGGATCGAGATCGGCGTGCACACCGTCCTGGGCGGGGACATGACCCTCGCCGCCGGAATGGGACCCGACTACGACCTGGGCCCCGGGACGGTCGTGCGGATCGGCTCGGGCTGCGCCATCGGGCGCGGCTCGCACATCGTCGCCCACAGGTCCGTCGACATCGGCGACCACGTGTACACCGGCCCCTACGTCTACATCACCGACCAGAACCACGCCTACGGCAACACCGAGATCCCCGTCGGCCTCCAGTGGCCGGTGGACGACCCCGTCAGCATCGGCGACGGCACCTGGATCGGCGCGAACGCGGTGATCCTGCCCGGCGTGCACCTGGGCCGCAACTCGGTCGTGGCCGCAGGCACCGTGGTCCGGCCGGGCACCTACCCCGACCACGCCGTCATCGCGGGCGTGCCCGGGAAGGTCGTGCGCACCCACGACCCCGAACTGGGCTGGGATCCGCCGCTGCGCGAGACCGGCACCCCCACCCGGGTGCCCACCCCCGTCACGGGTCTGCCGCCGGAGGTGCCCGCCGAGCCGCCCCGGCCCGGGTCCTCCACCCGCTTCCCGCCCGCCTAGGGCCGCGCTCCGGTGACCTTCGCGGAAGCGGACCAGGGCGTCCTCCGGCAGCGGGGGCTGCGTGCGGGCCGAAGCGGGGACACCGGAACCCACCCCCGAGGCCGGTCCTCAGGGCCTGCCGTGTGCCCGGAGCCCGCGGGTGCGGCGCACGAACGCCTCGGGAACCCCGCACACGGCCATGCTCCGGCGCAGGAGTTCGAGATCGGCGCCGTGTGCGCCGAGGTGAGCCAGTATCGGGCGGTACCGGTCGGGGCGGTCGCGGAGGAACTCGGTGACCAGACGCAGTTCCAACCGCACGCAGTCGACGCGGTGACCTTCGAGGTCCACGGTGACGTGGTGCCGCCAGGGGCCGGGGCCCTTGCACTCCCACCCGTACTCGTCGCAGGGCTGCTCGACCGTGCTGAAGCTGAACCCGACGCCGTCCAGGCTGTAGCAGGCGAAGTACTGCCGGGACGGTTCGGTCCATCTCGGCGCGGCCACGCACGCCAGACCCGCCAGCGCTTCGGCGACGGCGTCGACGTCCTCGCGCCGGGAGAGGAGGAGGTCGACGTCCCCTACCGACAGGTCGACTCCCTGGAGGCACGCCGCCGCGGTGCCGACAAGCCGGTGGCGCAGTGCGGGGACGACGGGTCTGATCAGGTCGAATCCTGTGCGCAGCACCGCTTCCAGGTCTCGGAGATCGCGCAGTGGTCGGGTTCGGTTCGCGTCCATGCTCGACAGGATGGCCGAAGGGTCCGACATCGCACACCTTCGCCGTCGAGCCGTCCGGTCCGAGGGAGCGGCGGCGTACAGCCCTTCCGGGTGCGCCGGTCGCCTGACCGCCGACCCGGACGGACACGCACCGCGCGGTGCGGACCCGGTCCGCGGCACCGCGGACACCGCCTGTGGAAAACGCGATCGGTGAGGTCAGCGGGCACTAAGGTGGCCCTATGAAGTTCGACGGGTTTGAAACGCTGGCCATCCACGCGGGGCAGGAGCCGGACGCCGGGACCGGGTCCGTGGTGGTGCCGATCTACCAGACGAGCACCTACGCCCAGGACGGCGTGGGCGGTCTGCGCCAGGGCTACGAGTACTCGCGCACCGGCAACCCCACGCGCGCCGCCCTGGAGGAGTGCCTGGCCGCCCTGGAGTCCGGGGTGCGTGGCCTGGCCTTCGCCTCCGGCATGGCCGCCGAGGACACCCTGCTGCGCACGGTCCTCTCGCCCGGCGACCACCTGATCATCCCCGGCGACGCCTACGGGGGTACCTTCCGCCTGGTCTCCAAGGTGGTCGAGCGGTGGGGCGTGCAGTGGGACGCGGTCGACCAGTCCGACCCCGAGGCCGTGCGCGCGGCCGTGCGGCCCAACACCAGGGTGGTGTGGACCGAGACCCCCACCAACCCCCTGCTCAACATCACCGACATCGAGGCCGTCGCGCAGATCGCGCACGACGCCGGCGCCCTGCACGTGGTCGACAACACCTTCGCCTCGTCCTACCTCCAGCAGCCGCTGACGCTGGGCGCGGACGTGGTCGTGCACTCCACCACCAAGTACCTGGGCGGGCACTCCGACGTGGTCGGGGGAGCGCTGGTGGTCTCCGACGCCGAACTGGGCGAGCGGCTGGCCTTCCACCAGAACACCATGGGCGCCATCCCGGGGCCGTTCGACTCCTGGCTGACCCTGCGCGGGGTGAAGACCCTGGGCGTGCGCATGGACCGCCACAGCGCCAACGCCGAGAAGGTCGTGGCCGCGCTGGAGGGCCACCCCGCGGTGCGCCGGGTGTTCTACCCCGGGTTGGACGGTCACCCGGGGCACAAGACCGCCGAAAGGCAGATGAGAGCCTTCGGCGGCATGGTCTCCTTCGCTCTGCGCGACGGGGAGAAGGCGGCGCTCGCTCTGTGCGAGCGCACCGAGGTCTTCACCCTCGGCGAGTCCCTGGGCGGGGTGGAGTCCCTGATCGAGCACCCGGGGCGGATGACGCACGCGTCCACCGCGGGTTCTCCCCTGGAGGTCCCGGCCGACCTGGTGCGGATCTCCGTGGGCATCGAGTCCGCCGACGACCTCGTGGCGGACCTGCTCCAGGCCCTGGAGGGCTAGGAGGGGGCGTCGTGCGGATCGGCTCGCGCCGGTCCGCGTCGGCGGTCTCGGTCGCCTCGGCTCCGTGGTCGGGGAGGGGGAGTCAGGGTTCTCGGGGGACGGGGGTGCCGGGACGGTCCGCGCCGCGGCTCCGTCGCCGCGGCGTTCGTCTCACCGTTCCCCGTTCAGACCGCGGTGGGCGTGCGGTCCGTGGAGGGAGCGGCGGCCGGGTGCTCCCCGTCGCGGAAGCGCAGCCCCACCACGAGGCTCCCGGTACGGGAGAGGGGGGTGCCCCCGTCGTCCCTGCGCAGGGAGCGGTAGGTGCCCCGGCGGTCCTGTCGGCGGATGCCGATGGAGACGGCGAGGAAGAACCCCGCGGCCAGGCCCAGGAGTACGACTCCGACGAGGGCGATAACGATGTGGATCATGGTGTTCTCCTCGGGGGGAAGTTCCTATCTGTCTCCTGCGTGCCCTCCTCCGGAGAGGGGGGACGCCGAGCGGTGTCTCACCGTCGTGTCTTCCTTTGCGGTGTCGCGGGGGTCAGGCGCCTGGGTCGAAGGTGGGGGCCGTCGATTCTCGCCCTCGGGGGTGTCCTTTCGGCGGCGGTGCCGTGTACTGAGGGTGGCCTTCGCTTAAGATGGGTTCATGTTGACCGGATGGACCTGATCTCCTGGTGTTCCGATCATCTTGTTGGTACAAGCTAGGTTGTTGGTTTCATACCCCGGCTAGGACTGATATATGCGGGCCGAAAGCAGATATCGACAGATCGCCCGAACCCTGCGGCGCGAGATCCAGGAGGGCTCCCTGCCCCGGGGCGGACAGCTGCCGTCGGAGAAGCAGCTGGAGGAGCGCTTCGAGGCGTCCCGCAACACGATCCGGCTGGCCCTGGGCATGCTGCGCAACCAGGGGCTGATCGTCAGCCGCCCCGGACGCGGGCACTACGTCCAGGACGTCGTCCCCGAGACCTTCCACGCCAACCGCGGCGGCCCCGAGGGCCTCAACGAGTCCGGTATGACCGGGCAGGTCCTGGAGGAGCTCCAGCTCCTCAGCGCCACCCCCGACATCGCCAGCCGCCTACGCGTCCCCGAGGGCGACATGACGGTCGTCCGCCGGATGTACCGGTTCTCCGGGGAGGTCTCGGCCTCCGTCAGCACCGCCTACTACCCCATGGACCTCGTCGAGGGCACCCCGCTCATGCTGCCCGAGGACGTGGAGAGCGCCCTGTCGGTGCTGGCCGAGTACGGACAGCGCCAGGCCGGGTTCGTCGACGAGCTGGAGACGCGCATGCCCACCCCGCAGGAGGCGGGTCAGCTCGAACTCCCGCCGGGGGTCCCGGTGCTGACCGTCCACCGGACCGACCTGTCCGAGGAGCGCCCCCTCCGGCTCGTGTACACCGTCTACGCGGGCCACAGCATCCGCTACCAGTACGAACACGGCAACTTGAACGCCTACCACCGGGACTGAGTACACGCATGAGCACGTCGAGGAAGACGGTCGTCGCCGACCACCTGCGCGAGGCGCTGGCCAGGGGCGACTACAAGCCGGGCGAGCGGCTGCCGGGGGAGGAGGAGATCGCCGAGCAGCTCGACGTCTCCCGCGCCACCGCCCGCTTGGGCATGCGCATCCTCCAGGACGAGGGGCGCGTCGCCATCCAGCCCGGACGGGGCGCCTTCGTCGCCGACCACCGGCCCATCGTCCACCTGGCCACCCCCGTCACGGGCGGCGGCGACTCCGAGCGTTTCGAGGCGGGCTACCAGCCCCACCTGCGCGAGGCCGGATACGACCAGGTCCAGGAGAAGATCAAGGTCAGCCTGGACACCATGCGACCCAAGGTGGCCAAGCGGCTGCGCAGCGACGGAGCCGAGAGCGGCCCGCACGGGGACCTGGTCGTCATCCGCGCCTCCGACCGGTTCGTCGACGGCGGCCTGTGGCAGTCCCAGGTGACCTACTTCCCGTACGGCATCGCCAGCAACACCCCGCTCATGTCCCCCGAACGCCTGGAGGAGGGCGTCACCGCCGTCCTGCGGTCGCTGGGGCACCGGGAGGAGTGGAACTGGGACATCGTCGGCGCCCGGATGCCCTCCCAGGACGAGGCGGTCTCCTTCGGACTGGGGCCGGGCATCCCGCTGCTGGTGCAGGAGCGGGTGGTCTACGAGGGCATGCGCCCGCTGCGGTTCACCGAGACGGTCATGCCCGCCAATCGGCACCAGTTGCTCTACTCCGGCGGCGGCGCCCCGGAGGAGCTGCTGGTGCTGGCCTCGGACGTCAGCATCTTCGAGCGCTGACCCGCTGACCCGTTTGCCCGCTGGCAGCCCGTGCGGAGCCCGAAGCCGACCGCGTCGGCTCTCCGGCCCGCCCGTGCCCGGATCAGCGCAGGTAGCGGTCCACCACCAGCGGCCCCAGCTCCCCGGCTCCGGCGTGCACCACCCGCGCCCCGCGCCGCCGCTCCACCAGCTCCTGGAAGGCGCGCAGCCGTGGATCGTCCGCCAGCAGGAAGAAGGTCACCTCCGCGCCCTCGCGCAGTACGGCGTCCAGTTCGGCGAAGGTCAGCTCCACCGTACGGGGCGCCGGAGGCCAGGAGAACCGGGTGTCGCCGTCCTCGCCCAGGTGCGCGGTGGGCTCTCCGTCGGTGACGACCAGCACCTGCGGGCGCAGGCCTCCGTGGCGCCGCAGGTGGGCGCGGGCCAGCCTCAGCGCGTGGTGCAGGTTCGTCCCGGGGACGCGGCGCCAGTCGTGCGCGACCAGCGCGGCGGGGGTGAGCTCGCGCGCCCGCTCCCCGAAGCCGACCAGGTGCAGCCGGTCCTGCGGGCGGCGCGTGGACACCAGTGTGTGCAGGGCCAGCGCGGTCCGGGTGGCGGCCTCGTGCAGCGACCGGGTCACCATCGAGTGGGACAGGTCCACCAGCAGGGACACGGCGGCGGTCTCCGAGGGCTCCGCCCCGGCCACCCGCACGTCCTCGGCCCGCAGCGCCACGCCGCGCTCTCCGGGGCGGGCCCGGCGCAGGGCCGCCTCGCGCACGGTCGCGACCGCGTCCAACGGCCGGTCGCCGTCCTCGTCGCGGGGCAGGGAGAGGCCCGTGGGCTCCCCGCCGGGCGCGGTGCCGCCCCGGTGCGCACCACCGGGCCCGCCGTGCCCGCGTCGGGAGGCCTCTACCTCGCGCAGCGCCACCTCGCCCAGGCGGCGCAGCTCGCGCGGGCTCAGACCGTGGTCGGCCCGGTCCAGGCGGTCCAGGGCCTGCCCGGCCTCCCCGCCCAGCAGGCCCAGCAGGCGGCCCAGGGCGGTGACGTCCGCATCGCCGAGGGCCGCGCGGTCGCCGTCGGCGTACCGGGACAGGACCTTCTCCAGGGCGGACAGCCGCCGCCGGTCCTCCTCGGCCAGAACCCCCGGATCGGTCGCGGATTCCTCCCCCAGGACCTCCGGGCCGGTCGCCGAATCCTCCGGGCCGGTCGCGGAACCCGCCTTGGGGCCCTCCGAGGAGGTGGCGGAATCCGCCTCCAGGGCCGAGGTGACCAGCACCAGCAGTTCACGCGCCGCCGCCACGGCCTCCTCGGGCGGCGGGTCGGGCTCGGCCAGCGGGTCGGGGCCGCCCATGTACGCCCGGTACCGGAACCTCACAGGCGTCCGCCTCCTTCTCGCCTCGCACACACGCGCCGCTCGCCTCGCACACACACCGCTCGCCTCGCACACACGCACCGGCTACCTTCCCGATTCGGGGACCGGCAGTCCTGTCCGGGCGCGCCGACCACCGAGCCTGTCCTGTCCACGGCGGGGAGCCGGTACGCGGGCGTCCCCGGAGACCACCGCCTAGAAGCGGTAGACCCCTCCGTCGGGAAGCGCGTCCTTGGACAGACGGCGCTCCAGGTACAGACCCTCCAACGCGAACTCCACCACCGCGGCGGCCAGCCCCGGGGTCGGCGGGCCGTCCTCGTCCTCGGGTGCCGCGTGTCCGATCATCGCCGCGAGCCCCGGCACCGTGCCCACCCGCCGCAGCAGCTCGGCGGCGCCCACCAGGTCCCCGGTCTCCACCGTGCCGCCGCCCGAGAAGCGGTCAGCGAGCCCGGACAGATCCGCCGTTCCCAGGCGTTCGCGGAACACCTCCGCCACCGCCCGGCGTAGCAGCGCGTGCAGGATCTCCGCCTCGCGACCCTCGGAGCCCATCTCGAACTCGACCTTGCCGAGCAGCGGCTCCACCGCGGCGGGCAGGTCGCACACCCGGGCCACCGGGACCTCCTCGCCGGTCAGGGCCGCCCGGCGCAGCGCCGACGCCGCCACCGTCTCGGCCGCCGACACCGAGAAGCGCACCGACACCCCCGAGCGGGCGTCCACCTTCTTGGAGGCGCGGACCAGCCGGGTGAAACGCGCCACGGCCTCCAACAGGTGCGAGGGCACCGTCGTGCCCTCGGGCAGCGCCGCCTCCTGCCGGACGAGCGCCAGCTCGTCCGGCAGGGTCAACGGGTAGTGGGTGCGCACCTGCGCGCCGAAGCGGTCCTTGAGCGGGGTGACGATCCGCCCCCGGCTCGTGTAGTCCTCCGGGTTCGCGCTCGCCACCAGCAGCAGGTCCAACGGCAGCCGCAGACTGTAGCCGCGCACCTGGAGGTCGCGCTCCTCCAACACGTTGAACAGCGCCACCTGGGCGCGTGCGGGCAGGTCGGGCAGCTCGTTGACGCAGAACACACCCCGGTTGGCGCGCGGCACCAGGCCGTAGTGGATGGTCTCGGGGTCGCCGAGGGAGCGCCCCTGCGCCAGCCGCGCCGGGTCCACGTCGCCGACCAGCTCGCCCACCCCGGTGTCGGGTGTGCCCAGCTTCTCGCCGTAGCGCTCCCCGCGGTGTCGCCACACGACCGGCAGGCCGTCGCCCTCCTCCGTCGAACGGCGCACACAGGTCGGACAGACCGGCGCGTAGGGGTGGTCGTTGACCGGGCACCCGGCCACCGCCGGCGACCACTCGTCCAGCAGGGTCGCCAGGGTGCGGATCAGCCGGGTCTTGCCCTGGCCGCGCTCGCCCAGCAGGACGATGTCGTGCCCGGCCAGCAGGGCCCGCTCCACCTGCGGCAGCACGGTGGCGTCGAACCCGCGCACCCCGGGGAACCGGGGCTGTCCCGAGCCCATCCGCCGCAGCAGGTTCTCCCGCACCTCGGCGGCGACCGGCCGGTGGACGTGCCCGGACTCGCGCAGGTCCGCGCGGGTGCGCGGGAGCGGGGGCGGAACGGGGAAGGGGGGTTCGGGAAGGGCGCTCACCCCACGAACTTATCCACAGCCGTCAAGGAGCGCCTGGTTTCCGGGATTGGCGTGCTGTTTCCTGGATAAAGGGGGCCCAGGGACTCCGACCGCATCGTGCTGCCCGCACACCGCGCCGCTGTCGGAGTCCGTGTTCGTTCACCGGAAAACCTCCTGTTCGACGCCGAGGTGGAAGAATGGGACGTGACGGTGGAGTCCTGTGTCCGGCCGCGACGGCCGGCGAAACCGGGGGTGGCAGCTGGTGGCACGGTTCGGCGATGCACTGACGACGGGGGCGGACCTCGTGAACGCGGCCGAGCGCGCCGTACTGAGCGCCCTGGAACAGGTGGACGGGCCCACCGACCTGGTGTGCTTCTTCGTCTGCGGCGCCGATCCCGAGGAGGTCACCCTCGCGGGCAAGCGTGTCATGGAGCTGGCAGGCGACGCGGCCACCCTCGGATGCAGTTCCACCGGGGTCATCGGCGGCGGCCGCAGCGTCGAGGGCCAGGGCTCGGTCAGCGTGTGGTGCGCCGGACTGCCCGGCGTGGAGATCACCCCGTTCCGGCTGGACACCGTGGTCGAGGACGACCACCTGGCCGTCGTCGGCATGCAGGAGCCCGGTCCACGCGACAGCGTGGCCATCCTGCTCACCAACCCCTACGAGTTCCCCACCCAGGCCTTCGTCCGCGAGTCCACCGAGGCCCTCGGCGGTCTGCCCCTCGTCGGCGGCATGGCCGACGGCATGCGCGGCGAGGAGTCCGTGCGGCTCTTCTGCGACGGCGAGGTGGCCGAGCACGGCGCCATCGGCGTCCTCATCGGCGGCGAGAACGTCCTCGGCACCGTCGTGAGCCAGGGCTGCCGCCCCATCGGCTCGCCCATGACCGTCACCAAGGCCGAGGGCAACCTCCTGCTCGAACTCGCGGGCACCAACGCCTACGAGAAGCTGGAGGAGCTGGTCGAGTCCCTCTCCGAGGAGGACCGCGAGCTCGCCGAGCACGGCCTGCACATCGGCATCGCCATGGACGAGTACGTCGACCGCCACGAACAGGGCGACTTCCTCGTCCGCACCCTGGCCGGAGCCGACCCCGAGCTCGGCGCCCTCACCATCGACGACATGGTCGAGGTCGGCCAGACCGTCCGCTTCCAGGTACGCGACGCCGGTACCGCAGACGAGGACCTGGCCCGCCGCCTCAGCGACTTCGGCGCCGAGCACCCCGTCGGCGCCGGTCTGCTCTTCTCCTGCAACGGCCGCGGATCCTCCCTCTTCCCGCAGTCCGACCACGACGTCCTGGCCGTCCACCGCGTCCTCGGCGTCGACGCCGTCGCCGGGTTCTTCGCCGCGGGGGAGATCGGTCCGGTCGGCGGGGTCAACCACGTGCACGGGTTCACCGCCTGCCTGCTGGCCTTCGCCTAGAACGCCGCTCCCCGCACCCGTCACGGGGCGGGTGCGGGGGCCTGCCGGGTCCGTGTCCGCCGCCACCGGAGTCGGGCCGCGCCCACCTCCGGAGCAGACTCCGCCGTGCTCCCAAGTCGGACTTCTTCCGCCATAACCCCGACACCCGACACGGGCTGCTTGAGTGCGTTCGCGTCAGGTTGCTTACTGGGAGTGTCCATCCTGGTGACTCCACGTGTTTGGCAGGGCGGGAATGTCCCACACAAGGCGCGGGCGCGCCACCAGCACCGCGAAGACCCTGGCGTCCCTGGGTGCTCTCGTCCTCCTCACGCCCCTGACCCCGGCTCCGGCGCTCGCGGAGGACGGTTGGCTGCGACAGGAGCCGGGCTCCGCCGACCGGATCGGCCTGGTCCTGGAGTCCGGAACGCTGCGCCTGGACGGCGACGCGGGCCACGGGCCCGGCATCGTGGCCCGGTGGGGGACGGCGCCCCGGCGCAGCGGCCTGGCGGTCTTTCCCCCGCAGCCGCTGGACGCCCCGGCCGACACCGTGGACGTGCGGGTGCGGACGGACGGCGGCCCCGGTGAGGTGGACACCGAGCTGCGCGGTGGCCGGACCGGCGGGGCGTGGACCGAGTGGCACCCCGTCGGAGGCGGGCGGGTGACGCTGCCGCACGAGGTCGCGCGGGTGCAGCTGCGGGTGCGGGTCAGCGGGGAGGAGACCGAACTCACGGACCTGCGGATCCGCCCGCTGGAGGAGGACGGGGAGCCGCCGCAGGACGGCGGTGCCGGCGAGCCCGACGACCACGTCGACCACACCGAACCGTTCTCGGCCACCCTCTTCGCCACCCGTATCGGCCTGGTCGGCAACACCACCGCCAACGGCCACAGGATCCGCGAGAACGACCACTTCGCCGCCCTGCCCTCGCGCCGGGGCCTGGCGGTCCGGGGCGGTGGCGAGTACACCGTTCGGGTGTGCACCACCGGCGCCCTGGGACCCGAGGGGCGGGGCGACACCGAGAACCACCGGCCGCGCTGCGCCTACCTGCCGGTGTGGGACGTGGGGCCCTGGAACACCAGGGACGACCACTGGAACGCCGAACGCGAGTCCTGGCCCGACCTGGCACGCGGGCGCCCGCAGGCGCAGGCGGCCTACACGCTGGGGCACAACGGCGGTCTCGACGGGTTCGGGCACCGGGTGCGCAACCCGGCGGGTATCGACCTGGCCGACGGAGCGTTCCGGCAGGGGCTGGAACTGCCCACCAACGGATGGGTGCGGGTCGACTACCTGTGGACCGGCGAGTACCGGAGGCGCGCGCGGATCACCGCGGCCGACCAGCGGCACCCCGTGGTCGTGCGCGGAGGTCCGGGGCTGGAGCACGAGCCGGTGGGCCTGGCCGCGCACAGCGCCGACGTCGACGTGGCCTGCCAGGCCGTCGGCGACGTGGTGGCGGGGACGTTCGGGACGAGTCGCGCCTGGTACCGGATCGGGGAGGGCGACTACGTCCCGGCCGTGTTCGCCGACGGCGGGACAGGCGCCCCGGCCTGCGCGGAACCGTGAGGCGGGGGTGTGGGGCGCGGGACGGAGCGTCGGCGGTGTGCGGGCAGCACGAGACGGGCGGGGTGGGGACCCCCCCTTTACCACGCTAGGCTGCGGCGGACCCGCGTCGGAAGGGGGAGTTCCCGTCTGTGGACAACCCGGTGGCGGACGGCTCAGGTGCGGATGACCACGGTCCCGGCGACCCGGTCGTGCAGGGCGCGGCTCTCGTCGCCGAGCGCCGCCATGGACTCGGCCAGCGTGAAGATGTGGCCCACGACCGGCAGGGACTGCGGGAGGCCGAAGAACGCGGAGCGGCCCATCGCCTGCCCCTGGCTGAGCCTGCCGCCGTCGGCGGCGCTGACCACCTTGATCCCGAGCATCATCTTGCCGAGCGTGCGCCCCCAGGTGACCAGGTACAGCCAGTCGTAGAAGAACAGCAGCAGACCCCACCCGAACACGAACAGCAGGGCCCACAGCGCGCCCTCGGCGTCGGTGGCCTGCTCGCTGCCGGTCAGGATCACCGTCACGATGGCCATGAGGACGAAGAACACGAACGCGGCGATCACCACGAGGACGTAGTCGATGACGCGGGCGGTCAGGCGGCGGCCGAACGTGGCCTTCTCCTGTACCGGACCCGGCACCGGTCCCGGGAACACGCCCGGTCCCGGGAACACGCCCTGTCCCGGTCCTCCCCGCCCCGGCACGCCCTGAGCGGGCAGGCCCTGCCCCGGCATGCCCCATCCGGCACCGGGAGGGGGAGCGCCCTGGCCGGGCGCGGGGCCGCTGGGACCCCATCCTCCACTCGGGGGCGGGTACGCACCGGGACGGGGTTCCTGGGGATTCCAGTAGGGCGAGGACATGTCGGCAGGGGATCCCTCGGTTCGTCGGATCGGCGGCCTGGGGAAGCCGCCGCGGGAGTGTGCTTCGAGGTTACGACGTGGGGGACCCTCCGGAGGATCCCTCGTCGGGATCCCCGATCCGGGCGCGGGCGCGCGGGTCTCCCCGGCCCCGACCCGGGCGCCAGGATCCCGGTCCGGGCGCGGAGGCGGCCAACGTCCGCCCCGCACACGGAGGGGGCGCCCCGGTGAGGGGCGCCCCCAAAGCGGCGGGGGCGGTCGGACACCGCCCCCGTGATCGCCGAACCGCTGCTACATGCCGGTGTAGGGCACGGCGTCGATGATCTCGACCCCCAGGCTCTTGCCGTTGGGCAGCGTGTAGCTGACGTTCTCCCCCACGCGCTTGCCGTTGATGGCGGAGCCCAGCGGCGACTTCGGGGAGTACACGTCGATGGGAGAGCCGCTCTCCTCGCGGGATGCGAGCAGGAAGGTGACCTCGTCGTCGTCCCCGTCGAACTTGACGGTGACGGTCATGCCGGGGCCGACCACGCCCTCGGTGTGGGGCGCTTCGCCGACCCGCGCGGTGCGCAGGATCTCGGTGAGCTGAAGGATGCGGGCCTCCATCTTGCCCTGCTCCTCCTTGGCGGCGTGGTAGCCGCCGTTCTCCTTGAGGTCGCCCTCTTCCCGGGCTGACTCGATCTTCTCCGCGATCTCGATGCGCCCACTCCCCGACAGGTGGTCCAGCTCGGACTTGAGCCGGTCGTACGCCTCCTGGGTGAGCCAGGTGACGTTGTCATCGCGGGTCTGGGTCACGGGAACTCCTTGTGTACTAGTAGCAAAGGCCACCAGGCGGCCAGAGCTGAACTTACGAGAATATCACCGTGCGTCGTGACACACGGGCTCCCGTGGTTCGGCGGTGCCTCCGGAGCCGGGCTAAGGGGCTCGGTGGATCAGTCCTGCGAACCTTGTTCCCTGCACGAGGCCACTTCTACCGTGGCGGCCTGACGAACCGTCTCAACGGTCGTGGTGACCATCCGGTTCCCGGCCTCGGCCTCGGAACGCGTCTGGCCCACCTCGACGAGCCGTTCGTCCAGCGCCACGATCAGGCACTCGGCGCCGTTCCTGCTGTTCACCTCATAGCTGATGGTGGCCTCCTCGGGCGTGGGCGCCGAGAACGTGACCACCTGGTGGTACACGCCACCGCCCAGACCGCTGAAGCTCATCACGGAATAGCCCCAGCCGACCGCGCACACCACCGCGAAGAGGGTGGCGATGACGAAGAAGACGGGTCCGTTCCCGTGGCGCTTGCGCAGCGCGGGAGCGGTACTGGCCGAGGTGTCGGCCGCTGTGTCGGCCGTGGTGTCGGCGCTCTTCACGGCGTCTTCCTTCGGGGTCGGCTGCATCGGGAATCTCCGAACAAGGGGACGGTGTTGTCTAAGATATCCCCGACCTGACAGCCTCCCCACGCGCCCCGCGCGGAAGTCGTCCGAGCCTGTGTACGGGGGGAGCCGGACGGCCGCGCCCCCGCGTCCGTCCACCTAGTCAAGGAGACCCTTCGTTGTCCGAGCGCCTGCGGCTCATGGCCGTTCATGCCCACCCCGATGACGAGTCCAGCAAGGGCGCGGCCACCATGGCCCGCTACGTGGAGGAGGGCGTCGACGTGCTCGTTGTCACCATGACAGGTGGCGAGCGCGGCGACATCCTCAACCCCGCGATGGAGCGTCCCGACATCCGCGAGAACATCGCGCAGGTGCGCCGAGAGGAGATGGAACGGGCCAGGGAGATCCTCGGCGTCCAGCAGGAGTTCGCCGGGTTCGTCGACTCCGGCCTGCCCGAGGGCGACCCGCTGCCGCCCCTTCCCGAGGGCTGTTTCGCCACCCTTCCGGTGGAGGAGGGCGCCGCACCCCTCGTGGAGTCCATCCGCAGGTTCCGGCCGCACGTCATCCTCACCTACGACGAGAACGGCGGTTACCCGCACCCCGACCACATCATGACCCACAAGGTGTCGATGCACGCCTTCGACACCGCGGGCGACCCCGACGCCTACCCGGACGCGGGTGACCCCTGGCAGCCGCTCAAGCTGTACTACTTCGTCTCCTTCCCGCCCGAGCGGTTCGAGGCCCTGGCCGACGTGCTGGCCGCGCGCGGCCTGGAGAACCCCTTCGAGGAGTGGATGAAGCGGATCGGGGACCGCGACCGCCCCCGCTGGGAGATCACCACGCGCGTGCATTGCAGCGAGTACTTCGACGTCGCCGACGAGGCGCTCAAGGCGCACGCCACCCAGGTGGACCCCAACGGGTTCTGGTTCGCCGTGCCCAACGAGGTCGTCGCGGAGGCCTGGCCGAGTGAGGACTACCACCTGGTGCGCTCGCTGGTGGACACCGAGGTCCCTGAGAAGGACCTCTTCGCGGGTGTCCGAGAAGCAGTGAGAGTATGAGCGGTATGAACACCCTTCTCACGTCCGCGACGGTGCTGGCGAGCGACTTCGAGCTCGACAGGGACACCGTGACGCCCGGTGTGCTCGGCTTCCTCGTCATCTTCGTCATCGGCGTCGGGCTGTACTTCCTCATGCGCAGTCTCATGGGCAAGCTCCGCGCCCTGCCCAAGGACGACGACTTCGGTGCGAGGACCGAGGCCTCCGACGACGGGTCGGCCGAAGCGGCGCGGGTCTCCTCCGACCACTCCGGGCCGGCAGACGCGGAGCGGGTCTCCGCCGAGGACGCCGCACCGCGGACCTGAGGGACCGTTCCCGCCCTGACCCCGCGGGACGGCAGCCCGACCTCCTCCCGGGCGGTGGACCCCGCCCCGCTCCGGCGGGTGCGCGGCGTCCCACCGCCCCGGATGGCAGAGTTGGGGCATGTCCAACCGCCTGAGCGAAGCGACCAGCCCCTACCTGTTGCAGCACGCCGACAACCCCGTGGAGTGGTGGCCCTGGGGTGAGGAGGCCCTCGCCGAGGCGCGTCGGCGCGACGTGCCCCTCCTCGTCTCCGTCGGCTACGCCGCCTGCCACTGGTGCCACGTGATGGCCCACGAGTCCTTCGAGGACGAGGCGACCGCGGCCCTGATGAACAGCCTGTTCGTCAACGTCAAGGTGGATCGCGAGGAGCGCCCCGACGTCGACGCCGTGTACATGGAGGCGACCCAGGCCATGACCGGCCAGGGCGGCTGGCCCATGACCGTGTTCGCCACCCCCGACGGAGCCCCGTTCTACTGCGGCACCTACTTCCCGCGCGAGCACTTCCAGCGCCTGCTGCGGGGGGTGGCCGACGCCTGGCGGGACCAGCGCACCGAACTGGTCGACCAGGGCGCGCGCGTGGTGGAGGCGCTCAGCGGCCCGCGCACCCTGGCCGCCGCGCCGCCGCCCTCCGCGGACCGGCTCGACCTGGCCGTCCGCGCGCTGGTGCGCGACTACGACAGCGCCCACGGCGGTTTCGGCACCGCGCCCAAGTTCCCGCCGTCGATGCTGCTCTCCTTCCTCACCGCGCAGGACGAGCGCACCCGGTCCCTACAGAGCGCGGACGAGTCCACGCCCGCCTGGCTCATGGCCAGCGGCACCGCCCTGGCGATGGCGCAGGGCGGCATGTACGACCAGCTCGGCGGCGGTTTCGCCCGCTACTCCGTGGACCGCGAGTGGACCGTGCCGCACTTCGAGAAGATGCTGTACGACAACGCGCTGCTGCTGCGCGCCTACACCCGGATGGGCCGCCGCCCTTCGGGGCAGGGGGTCTCCGACGCCGCCACACACGCCCTGCTGCGCCGGATCGCCGGGGAGACCGCCGACTGGATGCTGCGCGACCTGCGCACTCCCGAGGGTGGGTTCGCCTCCGCGCTGGACGCCGACAGCGAGGGCGAGGAGGGCACCTACTACGTGTGGACGCCCGCCCAGCTGCGGGAGGTCCTGGGCGAGGAGGACGCCGCCTTCGCCGCCGAGGTGTTCGGCGTGACCGAGGAGGGCACCTTCGAACGCGGCGCGTCCGTGCTCCAGCTGCCCGTCCCGCCCGCCGACGCCTGGCGCTACCAGCGGGTCCGCGAGGCCCTGCTGGCGGCCCGCGCCGAGCGGGTCGCCCCCGCGCGCGACGACAAGGTGGTGGCCGCCTGGAACGGTCTGGCGATCGCCGGGCTGGCCGAGGCCGGGGTGCTGCTGGAGCGGTCCGACCTGGTGGAGGCCGCCCGCGCGACCGCGGACCTGCTGCTGCGCGCGCACCTGCGGGACGGGCGTCTGGCCCGCACCTCCCGGGACGGGCGCGCGGGCACCAGCGCCGGGGTGCTGGAGGACTACGCCGACGTCGCCGAGGGGCTGCTCGCCCTGCACGGTGTGACCGGGGAGGCCCGCTACGCGCACGAGGCCGGGCGCCTGCTGGACACCGTCCTGGAGCACTTCGGCGACGGCTCCGGCGGGTTCTACGACACCGCCGACGATGCCGAGCGCCTCTTCAACCGTCCCCAGGACCCCACCGACAACGTCACGCCGTCCGGCCGGTCGGCGGCGGCCTCCGCGCTGCTCTCCTACGCCGCGCTGACCGGCTCCGAGCGCCACCGCACGGCCGCCGAGGAGGCGCTGTCCCCGGTGGCGCTGCTGGCGGAGAAGGCCGCCCGGTTCGCCGGATGGGGCCTGGCCACCGGTGAGGCCCTCCTGACCGGGCCGCGCGCCGTCGCGGTGGTGGGCGACCCCGACGACCCCAGGACCGCGGAGCTGGTGCGGGCCGCGCTGGTCTGGGCGCCGCTGGGCACCGTGCTCTCGCGCGGCGACGGCCGCGACGACGGCGGGGTGCCGCTGCTGCGCGACCGCGCGCCGGTGGGCGGGCGACCGACCGCCTACGTGTGCGAGGGCTTCGTCTGCAAGCTCCCGGTCACCTCGCCCGAGGACCTGCGGGAGCAGCTGCTGGCCTGACGGGTGCCCTACCCCAGGTGCGTGCCGGCGATGATCTGGTCCACCAGGTCGGGCCGGTAGCTCGGCTGGCGGATCTCCATGTACACGGTCGTGGGCTCGCCCGGCTCGTGCACGGCGGCGCTGCTCAGCGACCCGTTGCCGTGGCACTCGGGCCAGTCCCACACCGTGCCCTCCCAGGCCCCGGTGTCCAGCGGCCGCTCCTCGGGAGGGTTGCCGCACGGGTCGGCGCCGGCGATCCCGTTCAGGTCGGCGGCGCCCCGCACCACCGTCGCGTACACCCCGTAGGCCGCCGCCCCGGTGGAGTCCCAGTCCTCGGCGTCGGTCGCCACCAGCAGCCCCGGCCCCGCACCGGCCTCGGCCGCCGCCGGGCGGGCCTCCTGTGCGGTGTGGATCTCGCGGGCCCACACCGACGGCACCTCCAGGTGGACCCCCTGCGCGGCGTCGTACACGGTGGTCAGGGACATCCCCGGCCTGCCGAGGGACCCGGAGAGGGTGGCGCCCATCAGCGCCAGTGCCGCCGCCAGGGCCGTCGCCCGCCGCCACGGCATGCGCAGCCGCTGCCACCACGGCACGGCCGCCTTGGGCAGGTCGGGCGCCATGCGGATGGTTCTGACCCGGTCGGTGAAGGTTTTGGCGTCCGCCGGACGGCTTTCCCGGTCCACCGAAAGTGCCGACAGAATGAGTTCGTCGAGCGCCGGGGGCAGACCTGGCCGGATCTGGCCAGGAGCCACCTTCACCGGCGGACGCGAGGGCGGACGGCCGGTGATGAGCTCGTAGGCCACCGCGCCCAGCGAGTACACGTCCGACCGGACGTCCAGGTCACCGCCGGGAATGCTCTGCTCGGGGGACATGTAGCCGGGGGTCCCGGCCGCCGCGGTGAACCCCGACGCCTCGTCGATCGACTTGGCGAACCCCAGGTCCGCCACCAGCACCCGCTGCCCCACGGGTGACGACTGGAGCAGCACGTTCGACGGCTTGATGTCGCGGTGGATCGTGCCGTGGTTGTGCAGCACCGTGATCCCCTGGCCGATCTCGGTCAGCAGCCGCAGGGCCTCGTCCAGGGGCAGTGTGCCCCGGTGGACGAGGTCGGCGACGCTGCCCTGGTCGGCGTAGGTCATCACCATGTAGGGCCGACCGTCGGGGAGCACGTCCACGTCGTGCACCGCCACCAGCCACGTGGAGTCGGTCTGGCGCAGGATGCGCGCCTCCTCCAGGAAGCGGTGCTGGATGTCCATCTGGTGCGCCCAGTTCTCGGCGAGTACCTTGATGGCCACCGAGTAGTTCAGCAGGTCGTCCTGCGCCAACCAGACCGTGGCGAAGGAACCCGACCCAAGGCGCCGGATGACGCGGTAGCGCCCGAAGGCCTCAGGTTGGCTCATCTCCGCCTCGGTCTGTCAGGGGTGAACACGCGGTCGTTGCCCACTAATACACCATCTGTACCTTCACGTTGCCTCCCGCCGATATGATCCCCTCTCCGGGTGGCGCCGATGCCCTCGGGCCGTGGAGACTGGAGGGGGCCCGACGGGCTCCGCGCCGTGCGCGGCGGCGAGAGAGCGACGATTTTTCGCGAGTGCGGATCCGGACCGGGGCCGTAGACGTCCCAGTGACGTGTGACCCTCGAACGCAAGGGGCGCACCCGCGTCCGCAGCGGACGGCCGGATGTCTGCCGTCAGTCAGGGAGAGACCAGCCATGCGCAGTAGTGACCACGCAGACCACGAGGAGAGCCCCGCGCCGCGGCGCCGGGTGGCGAGCAACGTCGACGAGGAGTTGGAGGACCTCGCGCGCAGGGCCAAGGCCGGAGACGCCATGGCCCTGGACGACCTGCTCCGGCGGATCCAGCCCGAGGTGCTGCGCCGCTGCTCCCGCTTCCTGCCCTACCGGCAGGACGCCGAGGAGGCGTGCCAGGACGCGCTGCTGCGCGTGGCGCGCAAGATCGACAGCTTCAAGGGCGACTCCCTGTTCACCACCTGGCTGTACACCGTGGTGTCCAACTCCGCCCGGCAGACCTACCGCTCGATGAAGCGGCGCTCGGCGGAGTTCCCCACCGAGGCCGAGCGCATGCCCCACCAGAGCGATCCCCGCACCACCAGCGTCATCGCCGGTTCCCGCATCGACCTGCTGGAGGCCCTCGACCAGCTGGAGAAGGACCGCCCCAACCTGGTGGCCCCCCTGGTCCTGCGCGACCTGTGCCAGATGGACTACAACGAGATCGCCTCCGAGCTCAACCTGGCCCTGGGCACCGTCAAGTCCCGCATCCACCAGGGGCGCAAGCACGTGCGCAAGTCCCTGGCCGTGACGTAGCCCCCCGCGGGCGAACTACGCTGGAGACATCCCCGTCGGCACATCCTTTCCAGTGGTGTGCTGTTCCAGATCCAGCTCTGAGAGGTTTCGCCAATGGGGCTTCGTGACCCCCTGTACTGGCTCTACGAGCGGCGCCTGGAGCGTCGGCTGACCAGTCAGGAGATCCCCCGCCACGTCGGTGTCGCCATGGACGGCAACCGCCGCTGGGCCAAGGTCAGCGGGCTCGGCGCGGCCGAACAGGGCCACCAGGCGGGCGCGAACAAGATCTTCGAACTGCTGCGCTGGTGCGACGAGGTCGGCGTGCAGGTGGTCACGCTCTGGATGCTGTCCACCGACAACCTCACCCGGGACGAGTCCGAGCTGGGCCCGCTGGTGCGCATCATCGAGCAGACCATCGCCCGACTGCGCGAGGAGGGGTGGAACACGCGGCCGGTCGGAGCCCTCGACATCCTGCCCGCCTCCACCGCCCAGGCGCTCAAGGAGGCGGAGACGGCCACATCCGGCAACCCCGGACTGGTTGTCAACGTCGCCGTCGGGTATGGAGGTAGACGTGAGATCGCTGATGCGGTTCGGTCCCTCCTCCAGGCGGAGGCGGCCAAGGGCACCGGTATCCAGGAGCTTGCCGAGCGCCTGGACATCGAGGACATCGCACGGCATCTCTACACGCGCGGTCAGCCTGACCCCGACCTGCTCATCCGCACGTCGGGGGAGCAGCGCCTGTCCGGCTTCATGCTGTGGCAGAGCGTGCACTCGGAGTTCTACTTCTGCGAGGTCTACTGGCCTGCCTTCCGCAGGGTGGACTTCCTGCGTGCACTGCGCTCGTACGGCGCGCGCAACCGCCGCTACGGATCCTGACCCCTCGAAGCCCTACCCCTTAACGCGGAGTTCACCGCGCGGAGGGAGAGGTCCCTTGGAAACGGGATCACGGACGCGTAGCGTCGGAAGTAGCGGGTGGCGTTCGTCCACCCGTTCGGGAGGCCCCGTCTCATTGATCTCCTCCGCCATCGCGGAACGTCAACGAGGAGGGCCGGACCCGGCCCTCGCGGGCCAGGTCCCGGTCCTCCATGATCCCGTGACAGTAGGGCGCCCCAGTGGTGCCCAAGGGGAGAACGAGTGGCTAGTTCCTCGACCGATCGCCGCGACACCCAGTCCCCCGACCCCCGTACGGAGGTAGGCCAGGACGGACGCGTCTACGTGCTCGACACCAGTGTCCTGCTCGCCGACCCGGCCGCCATGAGCCGGTTCGCCGAACACGAGGTCGTCATCCCCGTGGTGGTGATCACCGAGCTGGAGAGCAAGCGTCACCACCCGGAGCTCGGGTACTTCGCTCGTCACGCGCTGCGCCGCCTGGACGACCTGCGGGTCGCCCACGGCCGTCTGGACGTCCCGGTACCGGTGAACGACCTCGGCGGCACGCTGCGGGTGGAGCTCAACCACAGCGATCCGCGGATCCTGCCGGCGGGCTTCCGGCTCGGCGACAACGACACCCGGATCCTCACGGTGGCCCGCAACCTCCAGGAGGAGGGCGGGGACGTCGTGCTGGTGAGCAAGGACCTCCCGATGCGGATCAAGGCGTCCTCCATCGGGTTGGTCGCCGACGAGTACCGGGCCGAACTGGCCATCGAGCACGGCTGGACGGGCATGGCCGAGCTGGACGTGCCCGCGCACCAGATCGGCGAGCTGTTCACCAGCGGTGAGAGCGACATCGAGGAGGCCCGCGAGCTCCCCTGCCACACCGGGCTGGTGCTGGTCTCCGAGCGCGGCAAGGCGCTCGGCCGGGTCCAGCCCGACAAGTCGGTGAAGCTGGTGCGCGGCGACCGCGACGTGTTCGGCCTGCACGGCCGCAGCGCCGAGCAGCGCGTGGCCCTGGACCTGCTCACCGACCCCGAGGTGGGCATCGTCTCCCTGGGCGGGCGCGCGGGCACCGGCAAGTCGGCGCTGGCGCTGTGCGCCGGTCTGGAGGCCGTCCTGGAGCGCCGCCAGCACCGCAAGGTGATGGTGTTCCGGCCGCTGTACGCGGTCGGCGGCCAGGAGCTGGGCTACCTGCCCGGGAGCGAGAACGACAAGATGACCCCGTGGGGTCAGGCGGTGCACGACACCCTGTCCGCGGTGACCAGCGAGGAGGTCATCGAGGAGATCGTGGACCGGGGGATGCTGGAGGTCCTCCCGCTCACCCACATCCGCGGCCGCTCGCTGCACGACGCGTTCGTGATCGTGGACGAGGCGCAGTCCCTGGAGCGCAACGTCCTGCTCACCGTGCTCTCCCGCCTCGGCCAGAACTCGCGGGTGGTGCTCACCCACGACATCGCCCAGCGCGACAACCTGCGCGTGGGCCGCCACGACGGCGTGGTCGCGGTGATCGAGAAGCTCAAGGGCCACCCCCTGTTCGCGCACGTCACCCTGACCCGGTCCGAGCGGTCGCCGATCGCCGCCCTGGTCACGGAGATGCTGGAGAACTGACGCGGTACCGGGGGGGGGGGGGGGGGGGGGGGGGGGGGGGGGGG